>JAFGVG010000277.1 GCA_016938095.1 Bacteroidales bacterium | reverse complement strand
GCTGACAAATGATACGGTTACGATAGCAGGACCTGTTGGAATTGGCATTGAGACATACGATTACTTTGATCAATCGACTAACCAATGCGGTCCTTATACCATGTTGCTTACAATAGACGGACAGCCATTTTTTCATTGCCGGTTCGACAGCATACCCTTTGGCTCGGGAGGCTATGTAAACAGCCATGTTGATTATGCCGAGCGGATTGCATCGGGGCGGAAAGTGCAGAAGCTTTTTCTGGACCCAAACAACCGGCTGGGGATTTATAAACTGGCCAAAAACGACGGGGTGGTTGCTTTTTCCGATAACCAGCTACACCGCGGAAGCATTCGGGTAAAGGATACCTATGGTAACGAATCGGTGCTTGACTTTTATTTGCGATCGGCGGGAACCGGTCAGCAGGATCGACAGGAAAGCCTGTTGGCAAAGGGTCTGACATTCGGCTTCGACCGTGAGAACGTATATGAGGGGGCTGGCATAAGGGTGGTAGTGCCCAAAGATGCATTGTTTGGCGATGTGTTGTTCTCCTATGTCCACGCTGAAAACGACAGTTTTCCCTATTCGGGTGTGCATAAGGTGCACAATCCGAATACGCCGCTTTTCCGTCCGTACATATTGTCGGTACGAGCGGAAAGCCTTCCGGAGGCGTATGCCACGAAAGCCCTGATAACAAGCCGCGGGCCTAAAGGGAACTGGATCAGCCAGGGCGGCGAATGGAAAAATGACTATGTTACCACAAAGGTTAAGCTGTTTGGCGATTTTATTATTACCGTGGATACCGTACCGCCCGATATTGTACCTGTCAGATTCACTGCAGAAGCCAGGTATGCTGCAAACGACCTGCTGACTTTTTCCATTGCCGATTCCCTTTCGGGCATACGTAAGTATAACGGATATATCGACAAAAACTGGGCGCTTTTTGAGTATGACGCCAAAAACAACTTGCTGTCTTACAGGGTGGACGATACGAGGCTCGAAAGGGGAAAAATGCACGAGCTCGAATTGTACGTCAGCGATAACAAGGACAATGTTACCCGCTGGGAAAGCCGCTTTTTCTATTAATGCCAGGATAAAACCATGAACAAAAATGTTTTCACGGTTTTGGGCATGATGTCCGGAACCAGTATGGATGGGATGGATCTTGCCCTTTGCCGGTTTTGGTTGGAGGAGTCTGGTTGGCAATATGAAATTGTAAAAGCGCAGACCATAGCCTATTCGCCCGGTTGGCAACAAAAGCTGGCAGGAGCTGCTAAGCTAAGTGGCATCGATTTATTAAGCCTGCATAACCAATATGGTACGTATACAGGGGAAAAGATCAGGCAGTTTCTGGCCGGAGAAAAGGAACAACCCTTACTGGTAGCTTCGCACGGACACACGGTTTATCACCAGCCAGAGCGGGGGATTACTTTCCAACTGGGATCGGGTGCAACTATTGCGGCAGCCTGCAATATTGACACGGTATCGGATTTTCGAACCCTCGATGTGGCACTTGGCGGTCAGGGAGCCCCTTTGGTTCCGGCAGGTGATGCAATGCTTTTTGGTGAATATGACTACTGTCTCAACCTGGGAGGCTTTGCCAATATTTCTTTCAGCCATGACGGCAAAAGACTTGCTTTTGACATTTGCCCGGTGAACATCGTTGCCAATGACCTTGCACAACGAAAGGGTTCTGCCTTTGATCGCGATGGGCTCCTGGGCAGGGGTGGTCAGTTAATACCCGCACTGGTAAACGAACTTAACCAATTAACATTTTACACCAGAACGGGCCCGCGCTCACTTGGTCGCGAATGGGTTGAAGAAGCATTTATGCCGTTACTCGAAAGGTTCAACGGTCCTGTGGAAGACCTGCTCCGCAGTGTTTATGAACATATGGCCATTAAATTGTCGGAATGCATTAATGCCGGTAGAAAGGGGCGTGTGCTGGTTACCGGCGGTGGTGCTTTCAACCGGTTTCTGATGGAACTGCTGCGGGAAAAATCATTATCGGCCATTGTTATACCCGATGAGGATTTGGTATCGTACAAAGAAGCGCTGATATTTGCATTTCTGGGCCTGCTGCGTTTCCGCAATGAGATCAACTGTTTATCGGATGTTACAGGTGCAAGTTGCGATTCGTCGTGTGGCGTGATACACCGGGTATAAAAAAAATGGGTGAGTGTCCCTGAGGCCTCACCCATTTTAACCCTAACTACAAAAAAACAAACTAATTATTAACTAAAACTACTAATTATGAAAATCCAACGCTAATTTTTTACTATTTTTTGAGAACTACCCTGAAATTCTCAAGCGTTTAAATATTATGCTACAAAAATAAGCAATTCGATGCACATTTATAGGGGTATTACTGTTAAAAAAAGATAAAACAGTGTTAAGCTTTTATTAAGACAATTCCCTTACCGTACACGATTGCAAATGGATCAAAGAACGTTTTCCTGATAGAGCCAACCTGATAAGGATCAATTTCTATTCACCAATTTTATGCTAACTTTATCAGCAAATCTCAATACTATGACAAACAAATTTGTTTTAACACTTATCTTCTTTTTGGTTTTTACAGTTGAAAATTCATTTTCCTGTACAAATTTTTTGGTTTCAGCCGGGGCGTCGAAGGATGGGTCGACCATGATTTCCTATTCGGCAGATTCACATGTGTTGTATGGTGAGCTATACCGTTTTCCGGCCAGGGATTATCCGGAGGGCGCCATGCTCGACATTTATGAATGGGACACGGGAGAATTCCTGGGCCGGATTCCCCAGGTACGCCATACTTATTCGGTTGTAGGAAACATCAATGAGCATCAGCTGGCCATTGGCGAAACCACTTATGGAGGCAGGCCCGGTTTACTGGATACCACCGGCATAATGGATTATGGCAGCCTTATATACATAGCCCTGCAACGTGCCAGAACAGCGCGGGAAGCCATAAAAATAATCGACCAGTTGATGACGGAATACGGCTATTACAGCAGTGGTGAATCGTTTTCCATTGCCGACCCCAGGGAAGTATGGATTATGGAATTGATCGGGAAAGGCCCCGGTAATAAAGGAGCGGTTTGGGTGGCACGTCGTGTTCCCGATGGTTATGTTTGCGGACATGCCAACCAATCCCGGATTACCACCTTTCCACAGGATGATCCTGAAAACTGCCTTTTCTCGGCTGATGTGATTGAATTTGCACGCAGCAAAGGTTATTTTACCGGAAAGGATAAGGATTTCAGTTTTGCCGATGCTTATGCACCCCTCGACTTTGGTGCGGTGAGGTTTTGCGACGCCCGTGTTTGGGCAGGGTTCCGGAAGGTTGCTGATGGCATGGACGCCTATGCCGATTATGCCAGGGGTGAAAATCTGAAAAACCGTTTACCGCTATGGGTGAAAGCCAACCGTAAGCTTGGTGTGGAGGATGTAATGGATATGATGCGTGATTACTACCAGGGCACCGATCTTGATATGACCAAAGATATTGGGGCTGGTCCGAACAAGAGCATCGTCCGTTGGCGACCTATGACCTTTACGGTTGACGGGGTAACCTACCTGAACGAAAGGGCTACTTCGACCCAGCAGACGGGTTTTTCATTTATAACACAGTCGCGCTCATGGCTGCCCGATCCGGTTGGCGGTATTATCTGGTTTGGTGTTGACGACACTTACAGCACTGTTTACACCCCCATGTACTGTGGCATTGACGAAGTTCCGCCTTCTTTTGCCGTTGGAAAAGGTGCCATAATGGAATTCGATCCCGATGCTGCCTTCTGGGTATTCAATCAGGTATCGAATTTTGCCTATACCCGGTATAATTTTATGATACCCTTTATTCAGGAAAAACAAAAGGCCCTTGAGTTGAAATACATTTCGGAAACAGCAGCCGTGGATAAGGTTGCCGCAGATCTGTATGGTAAAGACGCGGCAAAAGCCGTGCGTTTCCTGACCGATTACTCGGTACGTGCCGGAGAAAATACCGTAGATGAGTGGAAGAAGCTGTATGCTTTTCTTTTTACCCGCTTTATGGACGGCAATGTTAAGACAAAGGTTGAGGGCAAGCAGAACCCGCATGTGGAATATCCCGGCTATGACGACGAATGGTACCGCCAGGTGGCAAAGGATGCCGGCGACAGGCTAAGGGTACCCGATGGGAATAGCCATTAATTAGCCGTTAGCCATTAGCTGTTAGCTGTTGGCTGTTAGCCATTAGCTATCAAACCTTTTTAGACATAACAACCGTCTGATAAGGTTTGATAAGGTTTGATAAGGTTTGATAAGGTTTGATAAGGTTTGATAAGGTTTGATAAGGTTTGATAAGGTTTTGATTTCAAACAATCAAACCCTCAAACCCTATCAAACCATTCGTTATTACCTGGTTGCTTTCTCAAGCCGCCGGAGCATGCTGAAAATAAAAGCCCCGGATATGATACAGCAGATGATGAAGATACCCCATAACTGCCACAGATCCATTTTCTTCCAGCCAATACTTCCTACCACCAGCAATTTATTGCCAACCGCAGTGGCCAACAGCCATCCACCCTGCATAAGGCCCTGGAAACGGGGCGGGGCGACTTTTGACACAAACGACAGACCCATTGGGCTCAGGAAGAGCTCGGCAATGGTGAGGATAAGGTAACTGCTTATCAACCAGTAAGGGACTACACGCGATGAATCGGGTACGGGGTTGTACTGCAGTTTTCCCATTTCGTCGGTAAACTGAAGGGCTTTGGGAGAGATAAGGTCAACTGATGCAATGAGGATGACCAGGAAGCCCAGGGCAGCGATCATCATACCTATTCCAATTTTGCGCGGCGTTGAGGGTTCTGCGTTTTTACGCCTCAGGTAGTCGAAAACGGCCATAACCGGGAAAGTGAGCGCAACAATGAATAAGGGGTTAAACGATTGAAATACTTCCGGTTCAATTTGGTTCTGTTCGGGAAACCCTGCAACAAAACGCCAGGTAAGATAACCCAGGCCCAGGAACATTACCAGTCCTGTTATTTTTTCGTTTCGCGCAGCCCTGCCCAACAGCAGGTATAAACCGGCTAACGTTCCTAAAAAGGCCAGCATCGAATGGAGGTTGAAAAAGATGTTGGTGAACCGTCCAACTTCTTTAACGGTATAATCACGTGCGAAAAGGGTGAGCGTTAATCCGTTCTGGTGAAACGACATCCAGAAAAAGATGACCACCACAAAAACCAACAGCAATGAAGAAATACCTGCCCGCTCGTCTTTGGTGGAAATTTTGGTAATATAAAAGGCAAAGGCCACAAATAAGCCAAAGGGGAACGACAGATCGATGTTTTTGGTGATGAGGTATAGCACTGCAGTAACAGCTGCGCCGGCAACAAGTGCAAGGGTAATGATAACGGGATTGGACAGCGACGCATTTTTGCTTTGGTTGTCAGTCGATTCCACAGGTTTAGCCGATCTTTCCTTGGTGGGCAGGTGTTTGTTAAAGATAATATAGGCCAGCAACGAAAGAATCATGGCACCGGCGGCAACCGCAAATGCGTAATTGTAACCTTTGGCAAAGGCTTCGATATATTGCCCGGCAAAACCGGCCAGGTCGGTTACGTGTTGTCCGCTAACCTTATCGGCCAGTACCTGGAATTTGTTGATATCCGAAAGTTCGCCACGGGTAAAGGCATGGCACATTTCAGGCAGACTGCCGTCGTGTAAAAATCCCTGTGTTTTCAGGAACCAGTTTCTGACACCGGTAGCGACAAAGGGAGCAAAGAAGGCACCTACGTTGATACCCATGTAAAAGATCATGTAGGCAGTATCGCGCACCTTGCTGTACTTTTCATTGTCATACATCTGACCAACAACAGCCTGTAAATTGCCTTTGAACAAACCGTTTCCCAGTGCAATCACAAAAAGGCCTATGAGTGTTATGGAAAGCGACATTCCGGGTATGGCTACAATGGCATATCCTGCAAACATGATGATGATACCTGTCAATATTACCAACTTGTAACGGTTGGTAGCGTCAGCAATAATACCACCGAGCAATGCCAGGGCATATATGGCAAAGTAAAACCAGCTGTAATAACTCCCTGCCTGCTCCACCGATAAGCCATATTTTGCCTGCAGAAAAAGCACCAGGATGGCCATCATGGTATAAAAGCCAAAACGTTCTCCCATGTTGGAGAAGAAGGCTACATAAAGTCCTTTGGGATGTCCTTTAAACATAAGATCAGATGATTAGTTAATAGCTATCGTCGGTTATCATACAAATATAATAATCTTTTACACAGCGGTAACAGTATACGCAATGCTGCCGCTTACCTGAAAACGATGAAACGGTTTTTATAAAGGTTACGCAGGAAGCCGGTAACACGCATGGCAAACTCGTCGTCGGACTCCTGGCTTTCAGGAGAACGGCTTTTTAGCATCCGGCATATTTCTGCTGTATTGCGCTGTCCGTCGATTAATTCCCACACTTTGCTGCCCATTGCATCGAGGTGTATCCTGATACTGGGTGACCGTCGACTGGGCACAAGCCATTTGCGCATCCATTCGGTTTTAAATTTTGGGATGAGCAACGTTATCCTTTCTTCCTCGCGGATGAATTCCTGCACATGACGTACAGGAACCATCTCAAGGAAGTTGGGTTTTGGCTTGCTGTGTTTCATACGCAACTTTTCCGTGCGGTTAAACAGCTGCTCCCGGGGGTACCGGTGCATCGGCGCTGCCGGCATTTTTCACGGGAATCCTTACCAGAATCCAGCCAATGAGTAACAGTACCATTACGCTGATCCAGAAAGGCGGGTGATTGAAGAACGAGAAGATATCGTAGAGGAAAATATTACCAACGGCGAATATGGCAATGATCAGGCCCATCAGTGCTTCTCCGGCAATGAGTCCCGATGCCAGCAGCACACCAATGTTTTCGGTATTGGTGCGTTGTGCCAATGAGAACTGGCGTTTTTCCGAAACCGAATCAACAATACCCTTTATGATTCCACCGAGGAAAATGGCAAAGGTGGTTTCGAGCGGAAGGTACATACCTACACACACCAGCATGGGGCTTTTTACTTGCATCATGATGAATGAAACACCCATGAGCATACCGGCAATGATCAATGGCCATGCCATTTGTCCGCTTACGATTCCTTTTGAAAGTATAGCCATGAGGCTGGCCTGTGGTGCCGAAAGGTTGGTGCTACCGAAACCACCTTCGTAACCTTCGCGGATGCCTTTGGCAATGTCGCCGTCGTTGAGGAAGACCAGTACACCAAACATTACAATGCCTGCCAGTGCAACACCCAGTATGTCACCAATCTGCATCCTCCAGGGTGTTCCGCCCAGAATATGTCCCGCTTTCAGGTCCTGCAACATTTCTCCGGCAACAGCAGCCGATACGCACACAATGGCAGCCACGCCCAGTACCGATGCTACGCCTTCGTCGCCGGTCACTCCCATGGCAACCATTAGCAAGGCGGTTACCACCAGGGCAGTGAGCGTAAGTCCCGAGATGGGATTATTGCTTGAACCCATTATGCCTACCAGGTATCCCGAGACGGCTGCAAAGAAAAAGGCCAGGATGATCATTACCGTTGCAGCTACAATGGCTACCAACACGCTGGTGTGAAAGATATAAAAAGTGATGAGGAAGGTGAGCAAGGCAACCAAACCAATACCGGCCATAATCCAGTTGAAGCTGATGTCTTTTTCATTACGGGGGGTATCATCGAGTTGTCCCGAAGCTGCTTTTTTTACATCGCCAACAGAGCGTGCAATTCCGGCGGTCAGGCTTTTTCGCATCTTCCAAAGGGTGTAAACCGCACTCACCAGCATTCCGCCAATGGCAATGGGCCTGACAATGAAGCGCCAAATAGAATAGAACGAATCGGTCCATACCTTATTCATGGCAGCATCGGTTGTAAGTGACGGATCACCGGCCATAAGGGCCGAGACCATGGCGCTCAGGTCAAACGAGGGAGCCAGAAAGTAGAGGATCATAGGGGTAAGCAGTCCCCAGGCAAGTACACCTCCGCTGAAGTTCAGCGATGCCAGCCGGGGGCCAATGATATAACCCACACCAATGTACGCGGGGCTTATACCCGGACTGCCCAGCATCATACCTCCCTGGCCGGTATAAGAGGTACCGGTGACGGTTTGTTTGGCAAAGGCAATGAATTTTTCCCAGTAAACGGCAAAAAGCTT
>JAFGVG010000276.1 GCA_016938095.1 Bacteroidales bacterium | reverse complement strand
GTGCCGAACAAACCCGGCCTTTTCAAGCCCCTTCGTATGGTCTCCGCACATGTTGCTTCTACAATGCTGATCAGGGGTAAGGGTGATTTTTCCTTAACCTTGTCAAAAAACATATGCGGTGTGTTGGCGGTAATGGCCGCAAAAGCCACGCCTGCTCTTTCCAGTGCTTCGAGTTTACTAACCAGCAAACCGATGATGGTTTGATGATCACCCTGTTTCATCAGGCCCAGAAATTCCGATATATTAATACTGTAAATGACTATCTCGGGATAATTGAGGTCACCCTCACCGGTTTTAAAAGCATCGATGAGGGTCCGGTAGTAATCGAGGGTAGATTCCGGTCCCATTCCGCCAATCAGGCCAATTCTTTTCATGGTAATGGTTTTTGGTTAAAATGCATTTCGGCAAAATCGATATACCTGTCCCAGTCGTAACGTGTAATGGCATGCTTTCCGGTACGTATATGATAGCCAATGGTTGCTGCTGCCGGACGATTTAGCGCAGGTTGTCTGGTAACCGATAAACCTTCTGTCCCAAGGAATTTATAAACTTTATCGGCATAAAGGGCTGCCAGGAATTCTCCATAAGGATCGGCCCACAAGTCTTCCGCTGCGCTGGCAATATAAACAGGCCGGGGGGCAATAAGCGACACAAGCATGTGCTGGTCGAGCGGAAGTGCATTTTCGTTATGGTTGTATTGATTAAAATTATCGCAAAACCAGTGTGGAAACCTGGTATTGATAGCCGCCACCGTTTCACCGAATGCACGTTTGGAAAGCGCCACGCCACCACACCCCGAATTATTGGAGATTACCATGGCAAACCGTTGATCCTGTGCGCCAGCCCAAACCGCAGCCTTACCAAGCCGGGAATGACCTATTACAGCGACTTTTGAAGCATCAACATCTTTATCGGTGAGCAGATAGTCAAAAACGCGACTGAGGCCCCAGGCCCATGCGCCAATAGCGCCCCATTCATCGGGTGCTGGTTTCGACTGCCCTGCAGCATAAAACAGCGGGTGAATCCCATTCACAAATCCATCATCGTAATCGGGATCGATATCCCCATAAAAAACGGTTGCCACACCAAAGCCCCTGTCGATTATATGTTCCACAGGCCAGCTCAACGAATCCTGACCCCGGGGATTATCAGCTGCATTCCAGGAGGTTGACAGGGTTATTTCCGGGTCGTCGGCAACAGTGTGATTCCCATTAAAATTCAATCCCACAAAAACCGGAACCGGTTTAACCGAACGTGGCAGATACATAAGAATGGTCATAAAAGGACCCTTCCGGTCGCGGGTGAAATAAGCCTTCACTTCTTTTCGAATGGCTTTCCCACCAAATGCCGGACTGGCATGCTGTATTACAACAAATTCAGTGTGGATATCACGATGTGGCGTTTTACCATAAACCTCCCTTTCAAAAAGCGACATTATTTCAGGTCTTCGTTGGTTCCACCATTGCGCTGCACCGTTTACTGCCGATCCGTTTTGCATCAGCAGCGGATCGGGCAGATCAAAAACCGGAACCTTCGATTCGTCGTAATTGGCTTCAGGGATTTGGCTATGAACAGGCATAATAATAAAGGTTAATTGCACAGCAAGCACCAACAGGCTGCGAAAATTGCCAAGCAGATTCCTGCAAAGTGTCAGGCGTTTCATAAAGCAGTGTTTAATTTCACCAAAGATATTAAGTTTCTTAATGATTTATTAACATGTGCTGTTACCTGCCAATAGTTTCTTATTTTTGAGTCCTCAAATTTTTAAAAATCGGCATTGTATGAGCGGCTTTTTTGGTTGTATTGCTAAAAGCGACTGTGTTGCAGATGTTTTTTACGGAACCGATTATCATTCCCATTTGGGCACCAAAAGAGCAGGTATGGCTTTTTATGCAGCCGAAGAAGGATTCCAGCGGGCAATCCACAGCCTCGAAGATGGCTATTTCCGTAATAAATTTGAAGCCGACATGTTGGGCTTTACCGGCAATGTTGGTATTGGCGTAATCAGCGATACTGAGGCACAACCCATTCTTGTAAATGCGCACTTGGGACGATTTGCCGTGGCCACCGTCAGTAAAATAAACAACCTTGCTGAACTCGAAACCTATTTTCTGAAAAAGCACCAGACATTTGCCGAAACCAGCCAGGGATCAGTCAATCCCACCGAACTGGTAGCCAAACTTATTGCCGAAGGTGACGATTTTCTTTCGGGCATTGAAAATGTATATAACCGAATAAAAGGCTCATGCTCGCTGCTGGTAATGACCGACGATAGTATTATTGCTGCGCGCGATAAGCTGGGCCGGACCCCCGTGATATTGGGAAAAAAAGATTATGCCTGGGCAGTGGCTTTTGAAACCTGTTCATTTCCTAATTTATCGTACAGCGTGGAGAAATTTCTGGGTCCTGGCGAAATCATACGTATAACTGCCGATGGTTACGAGCAATTGCGCAAGCCCGGCGATAAAATGCAGATTTGCGCATTCCTGTGGGTCTACTATGGTTATCCGCCATCGTTTTACGAGGGCATTAATGTTGATGAAACCCGCTACAATTGCGGTGCTGCCCTGGCCCGCAGAGACAATGTAAAAGCCGATTTTGTAGCCGGAATTCCCGATTCGGGATTGGGACATGCCATGGGGTATGCCAATGAAAAAGGCATTCCGTTAAAACGGCCCTATGCCAAATACACCCCTACCTGGCCCCGTAGCTTCATGCCCCAAAACCAGGTAACACGCGACCTGGTGGCTAAAATGAAACTCATTGCCAACGAGTCGGTTGTGAAAAATAAAAGCGGTGTTTTCCTTGACGATTCCATTGTGCGCGGAACACAGTTAAAAGACAATGTACGCGACCTGCACAACGCGGGCATCAAAGAAATACACATGCGCATTGCCTGTCCTCCCTTAACCTACCCCTGCGAATACCTCAATTTCAGTCGTTCACGGTCGAATCTCGACCTGGC
>JAFGVG010000275.1 GCA_016938095.1 Bacteroidales bacterium | reverse complement strand
GACAGCGCAGGTAAAACCCGTTGGGTTTGGGTAAGGTTGTTTGCCATCGCAAATGATCAGCAACAGATTTACCGGATTGCCGGTATTGCAAGTGATTTTACCCAGCAGAAGGAATTTGAAAACGAATTGCGAAATGCCAAAGAAAAGGCTCAGGAGAGTGACCAGTTGAAATCGGCCTTTCTGGCCAATCTGTCACATGAGATCCGAACACCGATGAATGGCATAATAGGCTTCTCGGGGTTGCTGTTAAAGCAGGTACCTGAAAACGATGTGAGCAACCACTATGTTGACATCATCAATAAATGCAACGATCAACTTCTGCACATTATTGACGACCTGGTGGATATTTCAAAAATTGAAGCCAACCAGTTAAAGCTTGTCGATCAGGACTGCAGTATCGCCAAACTGATAAGCGAACTGCACGTGACTTTTAGCAAAGAGCTTGAAAACACAGAAAAAAAGAATATACACCTGCTCTCCTATTATGAGCCCGAAGCCGGAGACGATCTGATCATTACCGATGAGTACCGGCTGCGGCAGGTGATGGTAAACCTGCTGAGCAATGCCGTGAAATTCACCCACCAGGGACACATACGGTTTGGTGCCGTTAGGAAAAGTCCCGACGAACTTAAGTTTTTCGTGGAAGATACCGGAATTGGCGTCGACGAAACGTTGAAAGATCACATTTTTAAACCTTTTGTACAAGCCGATAATTCAAATACGCGCATGTACGGGGGTACCGGACTGGGTCTTCCCATTTCAAAAGGCCTTGTAAAACTGCTTGGCGGAAAAATCTGGTTCGACAGTAAGCCGGGTTCAGGATCCACCTTCTCTTTTACCATACCTTTGCGCCGGCCCGATCATACAGGGGTATTAGACCAACAGGAATTTACAGCGGAATTTCAACACTGGAAAGGCAAATTGATATTGGTGGTTGAGGACGACGACCTGAACTATGCCCTGTTGTTTGAAGTGTTAGGCAATTACGGCATGATGATACAAAGGGCGGCGGATGGCGTGGAGGCATTGCGACTTAGCGGGGAGCTAAAGCCCGATCTGATTATAATGGACATCCGGCTTCCCCTGATGAACGGTCTCGATGTGACCCGGAGCATCAGATCAATGGGAAATAATGTGCCTGTTATTGCCCAAACAGCCTATGCCATGTCGGAGGATAAAAAAGTCTGTCTCAGCGCCGGATGCGACGATTATATATCAAAACCCATTCACAAGGAACTCCTGTTGGCAAAAATGGCCAGACTTCTGCGCAAACCAACCCAACCCAGGCGCAATCAAGGGGTATAAGTGTGTAACGGATCTCAACGGTTACAAAATTGCGTCAGATAATTGCTATATTTGCGCCTTACTTCCAATTCATAACAATGACTAACGAAATCCGTCGCATTTTTGAGGCCGAGGCACAGGCCGTACTGAATATACCCGTAGGCGACAATTACCGGCAAGCCAACGACCTTATTTACCAGGCGGTTCATGTGAACAAAGGCAAGGTGGTTGCCAGCGGCATGGGTAAGGCCGGTCAGATTGCCCTGAATATTGCCACTACTTTTTCGGCAACCGGAACCCCTGCTGTTTTTCTGCATCCATCGGACGCACAGCATGGCGACCTGGGAGTGATTCAGCCGAACGATATACTGCTGCTAGTTTCCAATTCGGGGAAAACATTGGAAATCCTGGAGTTGTATGAACTTGCCAAAAGGCTGGGATACAATATGAAAGCCATAGTTATCACCGGCAATCCCGACAGCGAACTGGGCCATCTTGCCGATGTGACCCTCTCCACAGGCCATCCGAAAGAAGTATGTCCTTTGGGGCTTACGCCAACCACCTCTACCACAGTCATGACCGTTATCGGCGATGCACTGGTGGTGACCCTGATGAACCGCATTGGCTTTACGGCAGGTGACTATGCCAAGCGACACCATGGAGGGTACCTGGGTGTAAAATCGCGGCATGCCGCCCAACTTGACAAATAAAAAAATCCCGCCGATGGCGGGATTTTTCATTTTATTATCCTAAAAGCGATGCTATCTTGTCGGATTTGTATTTGCCGGCTTTCAGGTTTTCCTGTATCTCGGCAAAGCTGTTCACGGTGTATTCCACATCTTCGAGTGTGTGCGCCGAAGTGGGGATGATTCTCAGCATCACCACGTCTTTGGGAACCACGGGGTAAACCACCATGGAGCAGAAAATTTTATAATTTTCCCGCAAGTCGATTACCACATTGGTTGCTTCAGCAACGGAACCCGAAAGGAACACTGGTGTTACCGGCGATTCGGTATTTCCCAGATTCAGACCCTTGGCCTTGAAACCCGTTTGCAATGCTTTTACAATGGTCCAAAGCTTTTCCCTGATCTCGGGCCTTGTTTTAACCAATTCGAGCCGCTTTAATGCACCAATAACCATAGGCATGGGCAACGACTTGGCAAAGGTCTGTGAACGCATGTTGTAACGCAGAAAGTTAACCACATCTTCCTTGGCAGCAATAAAGGCACCAATACCCGCCATTGATTTGGCAAATGTACTGAAATACAGGTCAATTTCGTTCTGTACACCATAGTGTTCACCGGTTCCGGCACCAGTTTTTCCCATGGTACCAAAACCATGTGCATCGTCAACCAGTAAACGGAAGCTAAACTTTTTCTTCAGGTCGACGATAGCTTTCAGATTACCCAGGTCACCGGCCATACCGAAAACGCCCTCGGTAACAACCAGTATACCGCCTCCGGTTTCCTTGGCCAGATTGGTTGCTCTCTCAAGCTCTCTTTCGAGTTTTTCCATATTGTTGTGCGGGTATACAAAGCGTTTACCCATGTGTAACCTCAATCCGTCGACTATACAGGCATGCGATTCGGAGTCATAAACTACTACATCGTTCCTGCCCAATACTGAATCGATAATGGAAATCATGCCCTGGTAACCGTAATTCAGCAGGAAAGCGTCTTCCTTTCCAACAAATTCGGCCAGTTGGTTTTCCAGTTCCTCGTGTTTACTGGTCTGTCCCGACATCATGCGGGCACCCATCGGATAAGCCATGCCATATTGCTTTGCAGCTTCAGCATCTGCCTCCCTGATCTCGGGCATGTTGGCAAGTCCCAGGTAATTATTCAGGCTCCAGTTTAAAACTTCTTTTCCCCTGAATCTCATTCGGGGGCCTATTTCTCCTTCGAGTTTCGGAAACATGAAATAGCCGTGAGCGATTTGCTGATATTGTCCAAGCGGACCTCTGCTCTTTTTAATTTTGTCAAATATATCCACGACAAAAGATATTTAGTTAATAAAATTGATCAGCAAAAGTAGTTTTTTTTGAAACACGGGCAATAAACAACCCTTAAAAATACATTAAGTCCGCATAGCATAATAAAACCCTGCTGTAAACGTTAAATTTTCTTAAGCAGCCGGGAGATTTCTGAAAAAGCAAAATGAAAAAACCAATTTGCAAACAAAAAATTATAACTTTGCGCGATGTTTACAAAACATTTACATATAATTACCTTGGGGTTTGTTGCCGCCATGCTAGCAATTGCATGCTCAGGCTACGAAAAGGTTGTTAAAAGCGATGATGTTGACCTTAAGTTTTCCAAGGCGTTTTATTATTACCAAAAAGGTGACCATGTAAAAGCCGCCACATTGTTCGACCAGTTGGCACCGCTGACAAGGGGAACCCGTAAAGCCGACTCGGTTTTCTTTTACCAGGCCATGACGCAGTATAAGCTTAACGATTATATTATTTCAGCGCACTATTTCAACACCTTTGTTCAGACTTACGGCAACAGTTCCTTTATTGAAGAAGCCGCCTATATGGAGGCCTATTGTTATTACATGCAATCGCCAAGGCCTGAACTCGACCAGACCAGTACATTGCAGGCTATTGACGCTTTCAGGCTTTACATGTTGAGATACCCCGCCAGCAGCAGAATTACCGATTGCCAGCGCATCATACAGGAGCTCAACGAAAAGCTTATGGAAAAAGCTTACCTGTCGGCCCAGCTTTATTATAATCTCGACGATTACAGAGCCTCGGTGGTAGCGCTGAACAATTGCCTGCTTGATTTTCCCGATACCCGCCACCGCGAAGAACTTATGTTTAAACTATTGGAGTCTAAATACATGCTTGCCGTTAACAGCATTCGTGCCAAACAAACCGAACGTTTTCAGGATGCCATTGATGAGTACTTTTCGTTTATTGCTGAGTATCCCGAAAGCGCGAACAGGAAGAAAGCCGACGAGATTCACCAGGAAGCCTCCAAATTTGTTAAGGAACCAAATGATGAATTAACCAATAATTGATGGAACAGAATACCGATTTTAAAAAGTCAAAAGCGCCGGCAACAACAATCACACGCGATCTTAACATGCTTGAGGGGAAAACCGGCAACATTTATGAGGCAGTGATGATTTGTTCCAAAAGGTCCAACCAGATTGCCATTGATATTAAAGAAGAGTTGAACAGAAAACTCGAAGAATTTGCCAACTACACTGACAATCTCGAGGAAGTTTTTGAGAACCGCGAGCAGATAGAAATTTCCAAATTCTACGAAAGGCTTCCCAAGCATACCCTTATTGCAGTGGAGGAATTCGAGAACGATCAGATTTACGTGCGCAAGGCTGAATAATACGTAGCACGTCATGCTCAGCGGGAAAAACATAATAGTTGGTGTAACCGGCAGTATTGCCGCATACAAAACTGCCTCGCTGATCAGATTATTGGTAAAGGAAGGTGCATCGGTTAAGGTTGTTATGACCCCGCTTTCCAGGGAATTTATTACCCCGCTTACGCTTGCCACACTTTCGAAGAACCCGGTGATGACCGATTTCTTTGATCCAACCAATGGCGATTGGAACAGTCATGTCGACCTTGGTTTATGGGCCGACGCCATGCTTATTGCCCCTGCCTCGGCCAATACCATGGCGAAAATGGCTGCCGGCATTGCCGATAATTTACTGCTGACCACTTATTTATCGGCCCGGTGCCAGGTTTTTATTGCCCCCGCCATGGACATGGATATGCTGAATCATCCGGCAACACAACGGAATATTAAAACACTCGAGTCTTTCGGTAACACCATATTAGAACCGGCCTCGGGGGAACTGGCGAGTGGATTAACCGGTAAAGGCCGCATGGCAGAGCCCGAAATGGTTGTTAAGGCGCTGGATGATTATTTCAGCACCACCCAAAAAAAAAAGTCCATCCACATTTAAAGGGTAAAACGATACTTGTTACCGCAGGCCCCACCTATGAGCCGCTCGATGCCGTGCGGTTCATTGGCAATTATTCCTCGGGGAAAATGGGTTATGCCCTTGCTGAAGAACTGGCAGCACGTGGCGCACACGTTATACTGGTGAGCGGACCGGTTTCAATAAAACCTGTGCACGAAAACATTGAACTTCGCGCAGTGCATACGGCGCAAGAGATGCTGGCAAGCTGCCTTGCCGTCTTTGAGCAGACGGACGGAGCCATTCTGGCAGCCGCGGTAGCCGATTACCGTCCGAAATCGCCTGCAGGTCATAAAATAAAAAGGCAAACCTCCGACCTGATGGTTCACCTTGAGCCCAACCCGGATATTGCCGCCACGCTGGGTCAAAAAAAACAAAAAGGTCAGATTCTGGCCGGGTTCGCGCTCGAAACCGACAACGAATTATCCAACGCACAGGATAAGCTTGTCCGTAAAAATTTCGATTTCATTGTGCTAAACTCCCTGAAAGATGAGGGCTCGGGATTTAATACCGACACAAACAAAGTTACCCTTATTGGAAAAGACAATAAAATAAGCCCCTTTGAGTTAAAAACTAAAGCCAGGGTGGCTGCTGACATCATTAATTACTTCGAAAAATTGTTGCACTGATGAAACGGACTATTACCGCCTTTGTAGCACTGTTTTTCCTACTTCCGGTTCTTCCGGCCCAGGAATTCCGGTGCAATATCCAGCTGACCCACTCGCGGGTTCAGACCACCAATCGCCAGGTATTTGAAACCCTGCAAAGTGCGATTAACGAATTTGTAAATGGCAGGGCATGGACTAATTACCAGTTTGCCAACCACGAGCGTATCGAATGCAGCATGCTTTTTAATATACAGGATTATAAAAGTGACCAGTTTACCGGCACATTGCAGATACAAGTTCGTCGTCCGGTTTTCAACTCATCGTACCACACGGTATTGCTTAATTTTGTCGATAACGACATTGATTTCCAGTATATCGAATTCGAACCGCTTGAATTCAGCGAAACGGCCCATTTGTCAAATCTCACCTCCATCCTGGCATATTATGTAAACATTATCCTGGGGCTCGATTTCGATTCATTCGGCCTGAAGTCGGGCACCGAATTTTACCAGCGGGCAGAACGCATTGTAACCAACGCCCAGAATGCAAAGGAACGCGGATGGCGTGCCGGTGAAAGCACAAGTCGTAAAAACCGCTACTGGCTGATCAGCAACATATTGAATGAGGAATACGCTCCCATAAGGGAGTTCGTTTATCAATATCACCGCCAGGGACTCGACCGCATGTACGAGAAGGTCACCGAAGCCAGGTTAAGTGTTGCCGAAAGCGTAAGGCTTTTGCATGAGGTACATCAGAAAAGGCCGGATCCGTTCATGTACTTTCTGCAGGTGATGCTCGATGCCAAATCAGACGAATTTGTCAGCATTTTCCAGGAAGCCATGGACGATGAAAAGCGGCGTGTGGTGGCCCTGCTCAACCAGATTGACCCGACCCACGCCGACAAATACCGGAAGATTATGACTACCTCACCATAATGTTTAGTATATTGCAGAAAAAAACAAAAGCATATGCTCTGCAACCTGGTTGTTGAGAATTACGCTCTTATAAGCAAACTCGAAATCGATTTCAAAAAAGGGTTAACAATTATCACCGGTGAAACCGGTGCCGGCAAATCGATTTTGCTGGGCGCCCTGTCGCTCATCCTCGGGAAACGGGCTGATGCCAGCGCACTATACGACAAAAACAAAAAATGCATTGTAGAAGGTACTTTTGAAATTGCGCAATATGGCTTGCAGGAGTTTTTCCAAGAACGGGAGCTCGAATATGACGACCAGACCATTATCCGGCGTGAAGTAGCTGCCTCAGGGAAATCGAGAGCCTTTATCAACGACCTGCCGGTAAACCTGGAATTGCTGACCGACCTTGGACTGAGACTTATTGACATTCACTCGCAACATCAGAACCTTAACCTGGCCGATAACCTGTTCCAGTTAAAAATTATGGACAGTTACGCCCGGAACCAGGCGTTACTGAGCCAATACAAACAGCAATATCAGCAGTTCCGTGAAGTTGAAAAACAATATCAGCAGCTTTCAGACGAAGCCACACGGTCTAAAGCAGATCTTGACTATTATCAGTTCCAATTCAACCAGCTCGAAGAAGCAAAACTTGTTGAAGGCGAACAGGAAGAACTTGAATTTGAACTCGAAAAGCTCACCCATGCCGAAGAAATCAAAACAGGTTTGTTTACGGTGGCCGCCAGCCTGCAGGGAGATGGAGAATCCGCGCTTCAGCGTGTAAAAGACAGTGCATCCGTCATAAACCGGATTGCCAAATTCCTCCACGGACATGAAAACCTGGCGTCGCGGATGGATTCGGTCTATATTGAAATGAAAGATATTGCCAGGGAAGTCGATTTGCTCAACAGCCAGCTTACGCATGACCCCGACCGGCAGGCATACATCAACGAAAGGCTTGCGCTGATTTACAATCTCGAACAGAAACACCACGTAGGTACGCTTGCTGAGCTAATTGCCATAAGAGACCAGCTGAACGACAAAGTAAATACCATTAATGCTTACGACTTCAACCTCGAGGCCTTGTCCAAACGGTTAGCCGATGAGGAGAAAGCGTTAAAGGAACTTGCATCAGCCTTAACAGCTGCACGTGAAAAAGTAACGGCTCCATTTGAAAAACGCATTGTAGAAATGCTGCGCGAAGTAGGAATACCCAATGCAGGCTTTGCCATACAACTCGATACGCTGGAAAACTTTACCCAACATGGCAAAGACAATATTCAGTTTTTGTTTACCGCCAACAAAAACATGCCGCCTCAGAATATTGCCCGGATAGCTTCAGGAGGAGAGTTGTCGCGTCTCATGCTCTGCGTTAAATCGCTTATGTCAGATGCTTCGGGGTTGCCCACCATCATTTTCGATGAGATTGATACCGGTGTTTCAGGCGAAATTGCGGAACGCGTGGGAAATATAATTAACCGAATGGCCGGAAAAATGCAGATTATCAACATCACCCATCTTCCACAAGTGGCCAGCAAAGGCGAGTACCACTACCTGGTTTATAAAACCGATGAGGACAAGGCAACCGTTACCCGTATGAAGCTCCTTACACCCGAAGAAAGGCATCTCGAAATAGCCAAGATGCTAAGCGGTGAAGAAATTACCAAGGCTGCACTTGAAAATGCACGGGCATTGCTCGGAAGCTAAACCCTTTGGTAAAGTCCACTCCGAAAAGTTTTTTTCATTTCATACCTTGGTATATCTTTGCACCTTGTTTAATCAAACTATATAACCTATGGCATACAATCTGCTGAAAGGCAAAAAGGGCATCATCTTTGGTGCTTTAAACGACAGGTCAATTGCATGGAAAATTGCGGAAAGGGCATACGCCGAAGGAGCACAAATTGTGCTGACCAACACCCCTGTAGCCATGCGTCTTGGCGAAGT
>JAFGVG010000274.1 GCA_016938095.1 Bacteroidales bacterium | reverse complement strand
CCGATTCTCCGCGATGTGCGATTAGTTCAACCTGACCAAAGGATTTCACGGTAAAAAGAATACTTAAAAACAATAGCGCAAACCCATACAGCCTTTTCCTGGAAAAGCAGGCTTTTGAAAGAATCAGTTTCATAAAATAGATAACATCAGATTTATTACTCCACCCCCAGCCTGTCGATCAGAAAAGCATACCGGAATGCTACATCTTTCAGGTAATCGAAGCGTCCTGTCGCCCCACCGTGACCTGACTCGAGGTTTGTTTTCAGGAGCACAATGTTATTGTCGGTTTTTAGCGCCCGCAATTTGGCCACCCATTTGGCAGGCTCGTGGTACATCACCTGTGAATCGTTCCAGCCGGTTGTGGCCAGTATGTTTGGATAGGCTTTTGCCGTAACATTATCGTAGGGAGAATAGGAAAGGATATAACGGAAGGCTTCTTCCTCCGCGGGATTTCCCCACTGCTCATATTCCTGGGTGGTCAATGGCAGACTCTCATCCTGCATAGTATTGATTACATCGACAAATGGTACATCGGCAACCACTGCCTGAAACAAATCGGGACGCATATTGGCAACAGCACCTACCAGCAGTCCGCCTGCACTGCCACCATTTATCCCCAACTTTGAAGGAGAGGTATACTTTTGTGCAATCAGCATTTCCGCACAGGCAATAAAATCGTTAAAAGTGTTTTTCTTTTTCATCAGTTTGCCGTCCTCGTACCATTGTTCACCCATTTCGCTTCCACCCCTTACCTGGGCAATGGCAAAAATAAAACCTCGGTCAACCAGACTGAAAACAGAGGATCTGAAATCCGCATCGGTGTTATACCCATAGGAGCCATAACCATAGAGCAGTGCCGGATTTTTACCGTTTTTAACCAAATCCTTTTTGTAAACCAGTGCCATGGGGACCTTTTCCCCGTCGGCAGCAGGCGCCCATAACCTTTCAACAGTGTAATCACCGGCATTAAAACCACCCGGGATTTCCTGTTCTTTGAGCTTCTCACTGGTACCGCTGGTCATGTCAAAATCATACACGGTATTGGGCCTGTTCAGCGAAGAATAGTTGTACCGGCATTTTACCGCGGTAAACTCAGGTGTATTCATTGGATAAACAACATACACCGGTTCGGGGAAGTCAATCGATTGCTTTTCGCCGTTGGCCAGGTCCACTACTGTAATGGCATCCAGCCCGTTTTTCCGTACATATAGCGTCATGTACTTCTCGAATACATCCATATCCTGAATTTTAACAGCCGGATCGTGCGGAATCACTTCTTTCCACAACAACGAATCGGCAAATCCCGTAACCGGGGCCTCATAGATTTTACTGTTCAGGTTCTGCAAATTCTTGTATTTGATATAAACCTTATCGGTATGATGTTGTATAAAATACTCCACATCCTGGCAACGGGGCCTGAAAACCTTGAATTCGCCCATTGGATCTCCGGCAGGCAAGTACCGGTATTCGGTAGTGGTAAAACTACCTGAACCGATATAGATGAATGCTTTGTTTTTAGATTTATCGACCGATACATTGAAGAGTTCATCCTTTTCCTCATAGATCAGTTTGTCCGGAACCTTTGTGTTAAGCTGATGCCGGTAAACCCGGTAAGGTCGCAATGTTTCGTTGGCCACTACATAAAACAGGGTTTTACTGTCGTTGGCCCAGGCAAAATCCTGTACCTTTGTTATTTCGTAGGATAAATCTTCCCCGGTTTTCAGGTTCCTGAACTTTAAGGTAAACTCGGCAAAAGAACCGGTGGTATTGAAAAGATACGCAGCCAGCTGGTTGTCGGTTGAAATACCATATCCGGCAAAAAGGTAGGCTTGTGAACCTTCGGCCATCCGGTTCACATCAAAGATTACTTCTTCGGGTCCTGAAAGGTCCTTTTTCCGGCAATACAGGGGATATTGTTTGTCCTTTTCGGTGCGGTTATAATAATAATACCCGTTATTAAGTACGGGAACCGACTGGTCATCTTCCTTGATCCTTCCCCGCATTTCGGTATAAAGGATTTCCTGTAGTTCTTTGGTATGGGACATTACCGTATCGCAATAGGCATTCTCGGCTTTCAGGTAAGCCATAACATCGGGGTTGCTCCGGTCCTTGAGCCAGAAATAATTGTCGATACGGATTTCCCCGAAATCCTGCAGGGTATCGGGAACGATTGTAGCAACCGGAGGAGGCGGAAAATCAGACTGACCTGAAACACGAATGGTACTTCTATCCAATTTACAAGCGGACATGAGAATTAACATGGCCGGCACCAGGAAACGCAGCATTGATTTCATAAGATTAAGCAGATTTGCATTGTTTAGTTCAGCAGATAAAGATATATCGGGTAAAAGTTAAACCAATTCGACCTATTAAACAATGCAATTTGTCCGGGTTTTTACTAAGTTTGAAGGTCAGTCAAATATGGTTTGCAACAACAAGAATACACAATAGCATAAAAAATACATCTATGAAATTCACCCGTGAAGACTATAATGCGCGCATTGTTGACAAAGCCGGCAAAATACCGGCAGACGAACCAGTTTTTCTGCTCCGCGCGCAGGATGTTTACGCCCCCTCCACGCTCAGGTTTTACGCCAAACTGCTCGAAGATGACGGCAACCTCGAAATGGCTGAAGAACTCCGCAACCATGCCCGTAACATGGTGGTATGGCAGAAATCGGTAAGGGTGCATTTACCGGACAAGTAAGAATCATCATTAACATGGCAATGTCTCTTAATGCATACAAGACTAAATCAACATGCAAGTGATTTGTCAGCCAAAAGCTGCCTGAATTAACATTACCATTGCAATCTATTCACAAAAGTTAAACATAGCGATAATGGCAATTTAATCTACAGGCTTTACTTTCATTGCAAAAAGCAAGGCCATGTATAAACCAGTTAGAACTTTAATGCTGTCATTTATTCTGATTTTTCTTTATGCATTCATAGTCCCCTTAGACATGCGGGGACAAGGAGGTACAGAAAATGTAATTATTGTAACCCTGGATGGCTTTCGCTGGAAAGAAGTATTTCAGGGTGCCAATAAACAACTGCTGAAGGTTGGGAAAAACAAAAGAAAAAAAAGACAGGATGCCCTGCATTTTTGGGATGACGACATGCTCAAAAGACGTGAGTTGCTGATGCCCTTTCTTTGGACAGAGGTTGCAAATCATGGTGTCCTCTATGGTAACCGCCATTATGGTTGCAAGGTTAATGTAGCCAACAGGTACTGGTTTTCGTACCCGGGTTATAACGAAATGCTTACCGGCAATCCTTCAAAAGAAATCAACAGCAATTCAGTAGGCCCGAATCCCAATGTTACCGTTCTTGAAACCATTAATAAGCTGCCTTCATACAAAAACAGGGTTGCTGTCTTTAGTTCCTGGAATAAGTTCAACAACATAATCAATGAAAAACGCAGTGGTATCTATGTTAACAGTGCATT
>JAFGVG010000273.1 GCA_016938095.1 Bacteroidales bacterium | reverse complement strand
GCTCAGGTTAAAGCGTTGCAACTCCTCATCCTGCATAGCTATGCCATTCAAATAACCGGTAATATCGTCCTGTGCATTGCCATAGTCCGCCAGCTTCGAAACCTGATCGTCATCAATTAGCCGGCCGCACAAAACGTAGTACTGCAGGTTATCGAGACATTTGATCACATAATCGTTGGTAACAGCTGTAAATCCCGATGTGCAATAAACAAAGTGATTATCGTTGCTGGGCGACCGTACCAGGTGGTGAACCAGCGGGAAATAGGCCAGCTCAATATCATCGTGGTGCGGCGCGGTATGCAGTATCCTTTGGTTGTCGGGCACCCGTAACCCATGCTGAATTTTTTCAGTGAGTGTTCTTACCACCTCCTCGCTTAACTTATCAAGCGGTTTGCCGCTTAGCTCACAGGCAATTCTGAACTCGGGGATATTCATCACCTTCTTATCTCCGGCAGATCTCGAGACTTCCACCAAAGATAGCTTGTGCCCGGTAGCGCCCGAAAGTATCAGCTTTTCGTAATAATTTTCAGGAAGCTTCTTTTCTTTATAAAGCTTCTTAATATTTGCCTCACTCAGAGTAAGCAGCGATGCAGCACTTTGGGTGATGAAGAAACGTGCATGTTTAAGTTTCTGCAAACTCGTTGCCGGGTAAGTAATGGAAGCCTCGTTTTCCACGGCATTTCGCACCTGTTCGGATTTCGACTGCCCGGCGGCTATTATAATGGCAACGGTATCGGGGTTCTGGGTAATGGTCCGCAAACCAATGGTAATGACAGCCTTTTTACGCACCACTTCTATGCCGCCCAGGTCCGATGCTGCTGCAGCCTGCGTTTCGTAGTTAATGTTAGTAAGCCGGGTGTGTGAATGATGTGCCGATCCTTTTACATTAAAGGCCACATGCCCGTCGGGTCCGATACCACCGAGGAAGAATCCTAAGCCACCCGCCTTTTGAATGTCGTCTTCATAATCCTGGCAAAACTGATCGAACACTTTAATGGTTTTTTGTTTCAACAGATCGCGTTCGTTATTGGGCTTCTGAATGCGCAAACCCAGGTCGATTACCCCGTCGGGAAAAATTTCGTCAAGATTGCGGATCTTTCCAAAACCCTGGTTGTATTTCTCAGGAATATCATAAGTGTTCATCAGGTGAACCCTCTTACGGTCGAGCCCAAATCCGTCAATGTAATAATTGGTGACAAAATAGGTAAACGACCTTTCGTGTTCGGGTTTGATGGGGAAAAACTCGTCGAGCTGAAAGAAATGCAGCGACTTCATGTCGGGTACAAGGTTCTTATCGAGCCCTATTTTCGCCAGAATACCATTGTTAAGTTCTTTCTTCCAGTTGGCCAGGTAAAACTGTACCCATTTGATAAAAAATTCAGGAGTTTTACCGGTGGGTAATGCAATAGCCCCGCCCGGATTGAGGCTAACCCATTCCAGAAAACGCAGGGCCGAAAGCTGCCCCAATTCCACATAGTTTTCCACCACAATCAGCGGAATCTTATGGTATTGACTGCTCTGTTTAAAATCGCCGTGAATACTGCCAAAGTATTCCTCTACCTTACTGCTGGTATTGTATTGCATATTTTCCAAGTTTTGAGTTGAACCCTGTACAATAAGTCTATAAAATTATGACATATTCTGCGATTTACAGGTGTCAGTTTGCGCATTAATTAAGGACAAATTACGCAGTCGGGTGCTTAGCTGCCAAAGGTCATTTTTTTTGGCTTCCGAATTGCCTTAACTTAGGCGCATATAATTGTTTGCATGGAAAGGATACTCATTATCGGAGCTGCCGGACAAATTGGTTCGGAGTTAACCCTTGAACTCAGAAAGATATACGGAAACGGGAATGTTTACGCCACCGATGTCAAGGACGCCCCTGCCGACATTAAGGAAAGCGGCCCCTTTCAGATGCTCGACGTGATGGATGACAAACACCTCATTCACTTTGTAATCCGTAACCGTATCACTCAAATCTACCATTTGGCAGCAGTGCTGTCGGGTAACGCCGAAAAACTGCCAACCCAGGCCTGGCATATTAACATGAACAGCCTGATGAACATCCTGGAAGTAGCCAAATTGGTGGAGGATGTGAAGAAAATATTCTGGCCCAGCTCTGTGGCTGTTTTTGGCAGTTCAACACCACGCCACAAAACGCCCCAGCTTACTGTTATGGAACCTTCAACAGTATATGGCATAAGTAAACTGGCCGGGGAAAGGTGGTGCGAATACTACCATAAAAGGTACAACCTCGATATCAGGAGTCTGCGCTATCCCGGCCTCATTAGTTTTAAAACCGAGCCCGGTGGTGGAACAACCGACTGGGCTGTTGAAATATACTTTGAAGCCGTACGCAATAAAAATTACACCTGTTTTTTAAGTGAAGATGTTGAGCTACCCATGCTGTTTATGGACGATGCCATTGGCGCAACCATCAAACTCATGGAAACCGACCAGTCTAATCTTTCGTGCCATTCGGCGTACAATCTTACAGGGCCAAGCCTTACCCCCAGGCAGGTGGCCGTTGATATCCGCAGGCACATACCGGGCTTTGACATCACCTATAAGCCCGATTTCAGGCAATCCATTGCCGAAAGCTGGCCTGCAAGCATCGACGATCAGGAACTGCGATCGGACATTGTGTGGAAACCCAGGTACGACCTTCCCCAAATTACCGACCGGATGATCGAAGAAATACGTAAAAAAACCCATAACCCTTAATGTAATATCCATGTACGGGAAAATTAAAGAACACCTGCAGAACGAACTGAAATCCATTGAGGAAGCCGGATTGTTCAAACGCGAACGCGTTATTGTTTCACCACAGGATGCCACCATAGTGCTTGCCGATGGTAAAGAAGTGCTGAATTTCTGCGCCAACAACTACCTGGGACTTTCGTCGCATCCCTTGCTGATAAAGGCTGCTGAAGATGCGCTGAAAACACACGGCTTCGGCATGTCGTCAGTTCGGTTTATATGCGGTACTGCCGATATGCACAAGGAACTGGAGCAAAAAATTGCAACCTTCTTTGGAACCGAGGATACCCTATTATATGCAGCATGCTTCGATGCCAATGGTGGCATTTTTGAACCGCTGTTCTCCGAAGCCGATGCCATTATTTCCGACTCGCTCAACCATGCATCCATTATCGATGGGGTAAGACTTTGTAAAGCCCAACGATTCAGGTATGCCAATGCCGATATGGCCGATCTTGAAGTCCAGTTGCAAAATGCCCGTGACTGTCGCTTCAAGGTAATTGTAACCGACGGCGTTTTCAGTATGGATGGCAATGTTGCACCGGTTGATAAAATATGCCAGCTGGCAGACCAGTACGATGCCCTGGTGATGGTTGACGAATGTCACTCCGCGGGTGTGGTCGGTAAAACCGGACGAGGTGTGACCGAGTTGTATAATATACGCGGAAAGGTGGATATTATCACCGGTACCCTGGGCAAAGCTTTTGGCGGTGCAATAGGCGGATTCACTACCGGTCGCCGGGAAATAATCGAAATGTTGCGCCAGCGCTCGCGGCCCTATCTCTTTTCCAACTCACTGCCACCCATGATCACCCAAGCAGGTATTGCCATGTTCGACATGATGGCTGAAACCTCAGCCCTGCAAGATAAATTGCACGAAAATACTGATTATTTCCGGACCGAAATTATGAAGGCCGGATTCACCATCAAACCTTCGGCATCGGCCATTGTTGCCATTATGTTGTACGATGCACGCCTTTCCCAGGAATTTGCAGCACAACTGCTTGAGGAAGGCATTTATGTAATAGGTTTTTACTATCCGGTAGTCCCCAAAGGAGAAGCACGCATAAGGGTGCAGCTTTCAGCCGCGCATAGCAGGGAACACCTTGACAGGGCACTCAGTGCTTTTGTAAAAGTCGGAAAAGCCTTGAAAGTGATTCGTTAACACAGCCTCTTCATTCACTTTGCAAAGAACAACAGGTACAGGAACGACAGAGGCACTGCAAAAAGGAGCGAATCAACACGATCGAGTACCCCGCCATGCCCCGGAATGAGATTGCCAGAGTCTTTTATACCGGCGTTTCTTTTCATCAGCGATTCTGAAAGGTCGCCATATACACCAAATACCGACACAACACCCGCCAGCACAAGCCAGTGCTCACGCCCGGCAATGCTCATCAGCAGGTGCATCCACCAGGCAGCCGCCAGCGTAAAAAGCGTACCGCCAATAAAACCTTCCCACGATTTTTTGGGAGATACCCGCTCGAAAAGACGGTGCCGGCCAAAAATGCTGCCGGTAACATAAGCCGCGGTGTCATTTATCCATACCAGCAACAGTATGCCCAGCACAAGCCTGTGGGTATAACCATATTGATTGAATGCAGGGAAGGCCAGAAAATTCAGTAACGATAGCGGAGCCATCACATATATTATCCCGGTGATAATCACCGGCAGATTTTGGTTATAGGTCGGTGTTGCCACGTACAACGAAAAAACGAAAAACAATACCGGAATCACCAGCAGTATTGCAAGCACCTGTGGCGGGGCTAACTGCGCAGCAACCAAAAAAGACAGCATAAAAGCCACTGCCCCGGTAAGAAGTCCGGGAATGGTTTGTGTGCCAAAAAAAGGCATCCCCTGCAGGTGATAATACTCGCTGAGAGCAATGATACCCATTACCAGGAATATTGCACCAAAGGCATATTTACCCAGGAACAACGACCCGATGATCACAATCAGGTAGATAATTCCTGATAACGTTCGTTGCAGCAGGTTTTTCAAAGCAAAAGTATTAAAGGCCCGGATCGTTTACCTCATCGCTTACAGTAGGCTCCTGTACATC
>JAFGVG010000272.1 GCA_016938095.1 Bacteroidales bacterium | reverse complement strand
GTAAGGATTAAGGATATTGCCACTGTGGTGAGAGAGTATCCCGAACCCGATAGCTATATCGAAAACAACGCCCACAGGAGCCTGCTTATTTCCATGGAAATGCTTGAAGGACAAAATATTGTTGAGTATGGCCAGGAAGTGGATGAAGTATTGAACAACTTCAAGCGCGAGCTCCCCGAGGGTGTCAACATTGAACGGATTGCCGATCAGCCAAAAGTGGTAAAAGAATCCGTTTCGACCTTTCTGTTCGAATTGCTGTTTGCCATTCTTTCCGTTATTCTGGTTACCATGATTTTGCTTCCGTTCCGCGTGGCATCCGTGGCGGCCTCATCCATTCCCATTACCATCTTTATCTCACTGGGACTGATGTTTGTGTTCGGCATTGAGTTAAATACAGTAACCCTGGCCGCGCTCATAGTCGTGCTGGGTATGATTGTCGACAATTCCATTGTTATTGTGGACAGCTACCTGGAAAAGATCGACCATGGTATGTCGCGCTGGTCAGCAGCCATTACCAGCGCCAATATTTATGTTAAGGCCATATTCTCTGCCACCCTGGCCATCAGCATCACCTTCTTTCCCTTTCTGTTTACCTTAAAAGGAACGTTCAAGGATTTTGTGCAAATGTTTCCCTGGACCGTTACACTTACGCTGGGTATATCATTGCTTGTAGCCATTATGGTGATCCCTTACCTCGAGTATTTCTTTATCAGGAAAGGTTTCTCACACAGGCAGCAAACCGGTAAAGACCGTTTTAACATGCTCACTTACATCCAGCGTACCTATGAAAAATACCTTGAAAAAACGTTTGAAAAACCCAACCATACCCTGTTCATTGGATTGCTCGCCCTGATGTTCGCTGCAGCCTTGTTTATGATTATGCCGCAACGGCTTATGCCGGTTGCAGAACGCAACCAGTTTGCCGTTGAAATTTACCTTCCCCAGGGCAGTTCGCTGAACAAAACAGGAATGGTAAGCGACAGTGTTGAAAGTCTGCTGAAAACCGATCCCAGGGTCATTTCCATTACCTCTTTTGTGGGTACCAGTTCTCCCCGCTTCCACACTACATATGCTCCAAAAATACCGGCAAAGAATTACGCCCAGCTTATTGTAAACACAACCTCAAATAAAGATACCGAGGCCCTGCTGAATGAATGCGCAAGTAAGTATGCCAACTACTTTCCCGAGGCTTATGTCAGGTTTAAACAACTCGATTATCAGCCCGTTGCTGCACCTATTGAAGTAAGGTTCAGCGGTGAAAACACAGGCGATCTGAAAGCTGCCGGTGATTCCCTTATGGCGGCACTGCGTTGCCTCAGCGGGTTGTGCCATGTGCACAGCGATTACGGAGAATTACAACCTGCAGTAAACGTAGATATCAATGCTGTTGAAGCAAACCGTATTGGCATAGACAAGACGACCGTAGCCACCAACCTGGCCATCCGCTATAACGGTGTACCGGTAACTACCTTGTGGGAGAACGATTATCCGGTAAACGTTGTACTTAAATCAACATCCGAAAAGGATGATAGCGGAGATCTGCTGAATGAATATGTCCGCTCGCTGATACCAGGGATTTCTGTCCCCTTAAGGCAGATTGCCACTGTACACGCCGGTTGGAACGAAGGTCAGGTTGTTCGTCGTAATGGCGTACCCACCCTTACTGTGATGGCTGATATCGAAAGGGGCGTAAACATCAACAGAATCTTCCCCGAAGTTAAGGAAGCTGCTGAGCAGATTTCGCTGCCACAAGGGGTAAGTATGGGCTTTGGCGGAGCATATGAAAACGATGATGAATACCTGCCCGGGATAATATACGGACTGATCATCAGCATATTCATGATCTTTATGATACTGGTGTTGCATTTCAGGAAAATAAGTATGGCATTGCTTGTGCTGGGTTCATCAGTGCTCAGCCTACCGGGAGCCTTCCTGGGTGTGCTGCTGGTAAATGTAGAATTTGGCATCACCTCAATCCTGGGAATTGTAAGTCTTATTGGCATTCTGGTGCGAAACGGTATCATTATGCTCGACTATGCCGAGGAATTGAGAAAGCAAAAGAACCTGAGCGTCAAAGATGCCGCCATGGAAGCTGGTAAGCGACGTATGCGGCCCATCTTCCTCACATCGGCGGCTGCATCGGTAGGGGTAATAGCCATGATTGTCAGTGCCAATCCGCTATGGAGCCCCATGGGTGCTGTAATTTGTTTCGGAACCATAACCTCCATGATTTTACTGGTACTGATATTACCGGTAAGCTACTGGCGGCTATATGGTAGTGAAGACGCCGGAACCAGACGCAATAAAGCAAAAGCCAAATCCATCAAACCACAGGCCCTTTTATTCACCGGCATCACCCTCCTTGGAGGAAGTTTATCCGTACCTGCTCAGGAAGCCCTATCGCTTGAGCAATGTCGCCAACTTGCCATGGAGAACAACACCACCATTAAAAATGCTATCCTGGAAATAGAGGCTTCGGAACAGGTTAAAAAATCAGCATTTACCAATTACTTCCCACAAGTCAGTGCAACAGCCATGACATTCGGATTTAACAAGCCGCTGTTGGACCTGAACCTGGAGGGTGGACAATTACCCATCTTTGCAACCGACGGGGTAACCCCTCCTTTGCAGGTACCGGGACAGTTTGCCTATTTTCCCGGTTTGTCGCTGTCGATGATGGACAAGGGAACGGTTGGTGCAGTAACTGCCATTCAACCGGTGTTTACGGGTGGACGAATCATTGCTGGCAATAAACTGGCCAGGGTTGGTATAGATGTAAACCATAGCAGGCTGAATATTTCAAAGGAACAGGTAATGACACGAACTGAAGAACAGTACTGGCAGATCATTTCGTTGTATGAGAAACGTAAAACGCTTGACCTGACAAAACAATTGCTTGACAGTTTGTACAACGAAGCCGAAGATGCCTGGAAGGCAGGACTGATAAACCGGAATGAAGTGCTTAAAGTCGCTCTCAAGCAAAGTGAAATCCGGCAAAACGAATTAAAGCTCAGCAATGGCATTCAATTGGCAACCATGGCTTTCTGCCAGTTTCTGGGGCTGCCCTCCAATTCGGCACTGGTGCTGGCTGATTCGCTGCCCCCGTTACGCACGCCTGGCGAAGTATATATAAACAGTGAGGAAGCCTTGTTAAACCGCCACGAATACAAATTATTGCAGGAGAGCATAAGGGCTGAGGAACTAAAAACACGGCTCAAGCGGGGGGAATACCTTCCTCAGGCAGGCATTGGTGTGGGTGGGCTTTACTATGACATCCCCAACGAGGGAACTACCAATGCCATGGTTTTCGGAACGGTCAATGTACCCATATCGGACTGGTGGGATGCCGCTCATACGCTCAAGGAAAGAAAGTTACGCGAAGAAATCAACCGCAATGCTTGTGAAGAAAAAACAGAGCTTATGGCATTGCAAATGCAGCAAGCCTGGAACGAACTGAACGAAGCATGGGAACAAATAACCCTTGCCCGGGAAACACTCCGGCAAGCCGAAGAAAATCTGGCTGTCAACCGGGACAATTACCAGGCAGGTTTGATAAACATTTCTGCCATGCTCGAAGCACAGGCCATGTTGCAGCAATCGCTTAACCAGGTTACCGATGCCCGCTACCACTATAGCATCAGACTTACCACCTACCTGCAGATAACCGGCAGAGGCGGCAGTAATTAATATCACCCCTTCAGGTCCCGGGAACGGCATTTCATCCTTTCTTATTTAGTTTATAACTTATGCCGCCCGGTACCCCTGGGTGAATAGGGTATAACCGGGGGCTACAGGTCTTATATAATTACAGTCGGCATATTTTGCTATATTTAGTGGCTGATCAGGCATCAATTAATCTTATACCGTATGAAAACCTTCAGAATTCTTGTTTTTTTTACCCTGGCAACGGGAATGTATTTACCAGCCGGCGCCCAGGTAATCAATGAAATCATCAACAAGCTGGATCTTTACCATAAAAAGTATTCCGAAGAAAACGTATATCTTCAGACCGACCGATCGGTTTATGCGCCCGGTGAAACCATATGGTTTAAGGCGTGGTTGCTTTCAGAGGCCGGCATTCAGCCGAAAAAGCTGAGTAATTACCTTTATATTTCCATGATTGACAAGGACAGCATTGAGGTACTCAGCCATGTACTTCCATTCAGCAACGATCAGTTAAGCGGAAATCTGGTTTTGCCGCAATTGCTGAATCCGGGAAACTATAAGCTGATTGCCTATACATCATGGATGAAAAATATGCCCGCTGACAGGATCTTCGATAAAAACATACTTATTGAGATTGCGGATGAGAATGCCCTGCATGTGGATCTGCAACTTGCACAAGAAATTGCCATACCGGGAAGCCAGGCAACTGTGGTCATCAGTACCGTAAAAAAAGACGGAAGTGCTGTTTCAGCCAATATCGACTACGAAATGGTTAACAAAAACGGCATACTAAGCTCCGGAAAGGGAAAAACCGATAAAGCGGGGAAAATGTCCGTTACGTTGTCTATACCTGAAGCTGGGGCATGCGAAGGATTGAAGCTGGTAGCAAATGTCAGCCATAAAGCTAAACATCAGACCAGGGCCCTGGTGATGCCAGTGCCGGCTAACAGTTTTAACATCCTGTTTTATCCCGAAGGCGGACTTTTGCTTTATGGCATAGACACCAAAGTTGCTTTCAGGGCATTCAACAAAGCCGACCGTCCGGTTGATTTCAAAGGAGCTATATATACAAACGAAAACAAACTGGCACAACAAATTGAAAGTACTTACCAGGGCATTGGATCATTCAATCTGGATCCGGAAAAAGGGAAAACGTATTATCTGAAAATAACGCAACCGGCAGGGATAACCCAGACTTTTGAACTTCCGGCACCCCGGAGAGCTGGTCTTGCATTGCGCGTTGATTCCAGAACAAAAGACACCCTTACCCTGGTGGCAGAACAAACCAGCATGTACCCGAATGTTTATAGTTTTGTAGGCCAGGTAAATGGCCGGGTATACTGGATGGAAACAATTAAAACATCCGAAGCTGCGCGTCTTAAAGTACCCCTGGATGAGTTTCCTGCAGGTGTTGCAGAATTCGCAGCCTTTGACACGTTGAAGAACCTGCTGGCAAAAAGGCTGGTATATTTAAATGATCACAAGCGCCTGTATATTACCCTGAAACCCGATAAGACCGTATATGCACCCCGCGAAAAAGTGACCCTTACCATTGAAGCCAGGGATGATAAAGGGCAACCGGTTGAGGCCAGCCTGGCACTTGCCGTCGTGCTGTCGGGTCAAAGCTCGAACGAAAACAATTCCAATCTGTTTACCTACAATACATTAAAAAATAACCTGATAGGATTTCTGCCCACACCCGGTCAATATTTCACAACCGCAGGAGAGGCTTCGGCAATACTTGATAACCTATTGATTGCTAACACTTTTAAGAGATTTACCTGGCGTACCGTTTTGGGTGTAAATGAAGCCAGTGTACCCTTCAAGTCTATGGAAGAAAACGGAAATCCTTTGACTACCATAGCCTACGACCGGAAAGTGGCCTCGTATTTTGCTCAGGATATCCTTAATTCGATGTGCAATCCGGGCCATGTTTATACAGATGTGCCCGAAAACGACATGGACAGGATACTGAACCCCGCAAAATACCAGAAAAAAGCCGGACCTGATTACAGCAAGATGAAAGATGTGGATGAAATAGTTTATACGGTTAAGCCCTATAAAATTATCGACGGAAAAATTGTTTTTCACAGTTCCAGCCCGAATACCCTGATGCACCAGCAGGGTGCTGCCATTGCCATCGACGGTGTTTACCGTGGAACCGATCCGACTATTTTCAGTACTTTAACACCCATGGACATTGACAGGGTGGTAATATCAACCAATCCGGTAGATGTGCAAAAATATACAGGACTGAACAGCATTGGGATTATTGAGATATTCACCAAGTCGGGAAATGCCAGCCTGCGAACAACCGGGGACAACAAACCGCAAGTCCGGCAGGTAAATGTAAATGTACCTTTCGACAGCCCCCATTTCGAATCCGGCGCTACAAGAATAAAAGCAGGGGAAGATCAACGTATCACGTTATACTGGGATCCGCAGATCAGTACCGGCAGTTCGGGAAAGGCCACCATTACCTTTTTCAATGGCGATACACCTTCAACAGTGGAAGTATTTGCCGAAGGCATATCGGCTAACCCCGGAAACCTGACGGGTTACGGATCAGTTAATTATACCATTAGTCAATAGGCCAGGCTGAGTATAAGCTCAGATATCGCGGGCTTTGTTAAAACGGAGGGCTTTTAGCAACCAGTTGGGTAAGGCCTTTTCGGGTTCGCGCTTGCGAAGATTCAGGTACCAGCCTATATTTTTCAGGATTGGAATTTTATGGGTTTCCACAAATTCAATTAAGGTACCGTCGGGATCCTCGGTATAGGAAAATGAGCCTGCTGCTTCACCCATGTCGAAACTGTGAGCGACATCCACGGTAAAGGGGAAGCCTTTCTGCCGGCACTCTTCACGCAACAGATCCATGCCATTGATATCGTAGCAAAGGTGGATAAAGCCCAGGTCACCCCAGAACCTGTCGTGGTAAATTTTCTGTGGCTGACGGTCGAGTACCTGAACCAGTTCAATTTCGCTGGTGCCAAAAACCGGACTGAATGCCCCCAGGCGTGGTTTGCTGTGTTTAAGCAACACGCGTCTGAAGCGGTTATTACCCCCAGGCAACGCTGCAAATTCACCAAAAACTGTTGATTCGTCAAAGATCACCTGGTCGTATCCCAGAATACTCCTGTAAAAGTCGATGGATTTATCGATATCCAAAACCCCAATAACAGCACCGTAAGCTGCGCCTGTGGGTTTCTTTTCGTTCCGGAACCAATTGGTGCTGGTAACCAATTGAAATATGTTACCATAGGGATCTTTAATATAGAAATGTTCCTTACCGCGCGGATCGCGCAGTATTCCGCTCAGCATGGCAACGCCCTGCGATTTCAGACTTTCGTAGGCAGCTTTGGCATTGTGACATTTGATTTTGGCGGCAAAAATTCCAAGATCACCCAGTTGTATCTCGAACGTCGGCGACAAGGGCGTTCTTTCGACGTATTGCCATATTTCAAAACCACCGCCACCCTGCAGATTCAATGCCAGGGCAGCATGCCGCTTCTGCGGTTGTCCTCCGGTGTAAGGCAACATGTGTTCGGCCACAGCACTCTCCTCAAACATTCTGATGTCCATGCCGAACATTTGTTTATACCATTTCCAGGCTTCTCTGACATTTGGCACACCAATACCAATCTGTTGAATTCCGCTGATTACTTTCTCTTTCACTGCTGTACGATTAATTGTTATAGTTTATTATGATAATTGTTAGCCATTCACCGTCTCCAGGCCTGATGTTATTGTATTCGATTGCCGCTGCTACTTGACCTCTGTCCCTGTTTCCTGGCTCTTGGTTCCTGGTTCTTGGCTCTTGGTTCTTGGTTCTTGGTTCTTGGTTCTTGGTTCTTGGCTCTTGGCTCTTGGTTCTTGGCTCTTGGCTCTTGGTTCTTGGCTCTTGGTTCTTGGCTCTTGGCTCTTGGTTCTTGGTTCTTGGTTCTTGGTTCTTGGCTCTTGGTTCTTGGTTCTTGGTTCTTGGCTCTATTTCGTTCATGTCGGACTGGCACGATTAACGATCAGGTAATACAATGCCGGACATACACGCTTGACCATTAACAGAAAAACCTCGAGCCGGCCAATAAAAACTTCCTTGCGGTTGTTTTTAACGGCACGGACAATAATGCTGGCGCAACGTTCTACCGGAACGCCATTGGCCTGTCCGGCATCCATTTTACCGTATTTTTTTCCGTCGCCGGTAAGTGAATTAACAGAGACATCTGTTTTCACGCGTCCCGGGCAAACGAGGGTAACCCTGACGTTTTTATCGTTCAGCTCTGCGCGCATGGTTTCAAAAAAGCCGTGCAAAGCATGTTTTGCGGCCGAATAGCCCGATCGCATTCTGAATCCATACTTTCCGGCCATACTGCTGATCACGGCCACATGTCCTCCACCGTTACTGATCATCCATGGAAGCACTGATTTGGTAACTTCCACGGCACCAAAAAAGTTTACTTCAAACAACTCGCGGTAAACCTGCATTCCGGTCTCGAGCACCGATGAACGCTGGCTCACTCCTGCGTTGTTAACCAATATGTCCAGGCGTGGCACAAGCGTTTGTATGGTGGCCGCAGCCTGGTGTACCTCATCGGCTTTTGTAACATCGCAGGGAACAACAAAGCAGCGCTCGGGTGCCTGCCTGTCGAGGCGCGATTTCAGTTCATTCAGCCGTGAAAGGTTTCGGGCCGAAAGGATTACCGTAGCACCCTGACTGAAAAAAGCTTCAGCAAGGGCTTCGCCGATTCCCGAGGAAGCTCCGGTTATCCAAACAGTTTTATTGCTGATTTGCATAGTGTCAGCTTTTGGAGTTGATTATATGATTCATGGCAGTCAGAATTTCCATCCGTTTCATACGCAGTTCTTTCATGGAGGCTCCGTTAAAGCCAATCAGGTAACGGATTCGCGAAATAAGTTTTTTAATTCCGATATAGTAATGGAAAGCAAGAATGCCCGTGACCGGCATGAGCAGAAAATAAAGCAAAATCAGCCAAAGGGGAGCCGACAAAAAGGCCAGCACGCCAGCCACGATAATATACCATAGCGGAAATACAACCATACCGATAACATACTTAAAAGAGCTGTGAAACTGTGTATCTTTTACATTGGTTATTCTGCTGGCCGTAAACCAGTAAGGTAAGTAATTATTCAGCCATCCAAAGGCAAAAACAGGCAGTGAAATCAGCTTAAACAAGGCCGAACCTGCCAATGCAAGCCAGGATGGTTTTCCCTTTTTCACTACCCAGTCGCGCAGCTTATGAAGCCCCAGTAATTCATAATATTTGTCGGTTACCAATTTAAGCTGTGGCAAATTATCGGGATACCGTTCAAGTTCCGCATCAAGATGGCTGATCATTTTTTTATCGGCGAAAAAGCGGGCAGCCAGACTGGTATCGCTTATCCCCAGGTGCTGCCGCATATTGTCATTGTAAACCTCGCGCATATGCATATACAGCTCGTAGTACGTTTCGGTTTGAATATCAATCATCAGCTTGCTCACTGCCGCTGCAAAGGCATCCTTTAGCTGATTGACAGCAGTAACAGGATTTTCAGCATAGGCATTGTAGAATGCAGATACTTCAATAGGTTCACCAACATTCACAAAAATGGTGGAACGGAAATGCTGGTAATGTCCATAATCGAAGCCAACGGGTACAATTTTAACGCCTGGCTGATTACCAAATTGTTCCTGTGCCTGAAGGGCAATACGGAACAATCCCTTCACCAATGGTCGCAGACGGCGCTTGTCGCCATGATTTCCTTCGGCAAATAAACACAGGGGACTCATTCGGTTATTCAGTACCTGAACGGTTTTTTCAAATACCTGATCATTGCGTTTGACATTTTCAATACCATCGCGCATCCGGTAAATGGGCATGATGTTGAGGTAATTCAGGAACCTTATCATGCGTTTGCCTTTGAAAATATCTGCCCTGGCCAGAAAGACATTCTGAGAGGAAGTATTGCAAACCAGGGTCATGGCATCCATGAGTGCATTCTGATGATTAGGAGCCAAAATAACAGGCTGACCGGAAGGAATGCGGTGTCTATTTATCAGCTCAATTTTCCGGTAATAAATCCGGAAACATAATTTGGCATATTGCTGTAAAATCCAATAATCCAGCGCCCACTCGTCAATTGCTTTTCTTCTGAACAAAATGCTAAAAATTTAAAACAGACAACAAAGTTAATGATGAATTTTAATTGTTGAATTGTGAATGTCGAATTATGAAGTTATAGCGATTCGAGCTTTATTATTTCCACCTTACCCAAGTCTTTCTCATAGAAAAATGAGCCCGAAAAAAACATCAGTGAAGCGATGAGTAAAGCGGCGGGTAAAACCGACAAGGCTGTCTCTATATTTGAAAAGTCAGATATAGCGCCGATAACAATAGGCCCCATGGAGGCACCCAGCAGATTCTGCACCACAACGGCCACAGCATACGACATGGCACGCATACCGGCATGTACAACGTCCTGGGTAACTGCCGAAGCAGCCGATACAAAAGCAGTGATGAGTACACCCAACGCCAGCAGCAAAACATATTGCAATTTTCCCGGGAAGACCACGAGGGCCAGAAAAAGCAAAATTGCTGAAAGAAAAGTACTGATGGTGGGAAACAGCAAGCGGGCATTGATTTTGTTTTTTCTCCAGCGGTCGGCAATATACCCTCCCAATGGGGCCCCAATGAGGGCGAGTACCATAACGGCGCTCGACTTAAGGCCGGCCTGGCTTTCAGGTAGTCCCTGTACGCGGTGGAAGTATGTTGGCAGCCACGTCAGCAGTGAGGTAGTGGTAAAAACCACGGCTGCCATGCCAAAATAGGTAAATATCAGGGAGGGCTTGTCGAAAAACTCCCGGAACATGTCCTTTATCGTCATTTTCACCACTTCGGATTCCTGATTTTTTCCCCCGTTGCCAGCCGTTTTAGTAAGTCCCACCGTTTTGTAGTCCTTTACAAAAAAGAATAAAATGGCTACTATAAGTCCCGGTATGGCCACTAACCCAAACGCATGACGCCAGCCCCAGTTGGTAGCAATAATACCTCCCAGTGCTATGCCAATGGCACTGCCCAGGGGAATGGATGCATTCCACAGGCCCATCATCCACGAACGCTTCTCCTGGGGATAGAGCCCGGCGATCATTGCGGTGCCGCCGGGAGCGTAACCGGCTTCACCAATGCCAATAAAAGTACGCGTGGTAAGCAAATGGGGAAACTTACGGGTTAAAGCACAGGCTGCTGTGGCAATACTCCATACCACAGCCATCAGGCCAATGGTCTTTCGCCTGCTCCAGCGGTCAACCAAAATGGACACCGGGAATGTAAGCGCAACAATGGACCAGTAAACCGCTGAAACCAGCAGGCCACATTGTGTGTCGGTAAGGTTCCAGTCGGCTTTCAGAAACGGGAAAAGCGAAGTCACCACCATCCGGTCGACATAATCGAACATATAAAGCAAAAAAAGCAGGATGAACACGTAGTTGGTGTACGACTTGGAAAAGAGATAACCTTCAGGCACAGCAGCTTTCTTCATGTCAGCAGATATTGGTTTATCACAGTCACCCGGCGGGTAATGCCGGATGGGTATGCAATGAAGACACTAAAGATAATAAAAAAACAATAGCCGCTACCGGGGATGATCATTTTGCCTGTGTTAACTTACTATCGTTTCCCATTAACAGAATAACTACCTTTGCATTAGAAAGGCCGTTGGCCTTTGGCTATTGGCTGTTGGCTATTGGCTATTGGCTAAAAGCTAACAGCTAATGGCTAACAGCTAACAGCTAACAGCCAATAGCAATTTTCACTTCCCGATGCAACCCTTTTTCCGGAATGTTGTCTATTAATAAAAACAACAACTGTGAAACTGACGGGTAGGGTTTTGGGTCGCATATCAATCATTATGTCATTCATGTAAAAAATCAAATCGTTTGACTGCTTATACCGACATACATAGTGATATTATTGAACTGAGCCAGGCAGGCAACCCCAAAGCACAACATCAGCTTTATCAGCTATATGCAAAGGCCATGTACAATATTTGTTACCGGATGATGAACAATCGTGAAGAAGCAGAGGATATGCTTCAGGAGACCTTTTCGGAGGCCTTTATGCAGCTTGGCACCTTCAGGCACGAGTCGTCATTCGGGGCCTGGATTAAGCGAATCACCATCAACAAGTGCATTAACGCATTAAAGAAAAGGAAGGCCGAACTGGTTCCGGTTGAAGTACTGCCCGAGGTACCTCAGTATGACAACCACGAGGAAGAAATTCCAGGCCTCACGGTTGATAAGGTACAGAAAGCAATGGAACAATTGCCGGAAGGTTACCGGGTGGTCTTCTCGCTCTATTTGCTTGAAGGCTACGATCATGCGGAAATAGCACAAATTATGAGCATCTCCGAAGCAACATCCAAATCACAATATTCCCGGGCCAAACAGAGGATCAAGGAAATACTTCAAAACCAGTATTATGGAAGACAGGTTTGAAAAATTCATCATGGAAAACCGCGGGCAATTTGATACCCGCGAGCCGGACCCGCGCATCTGGGATAAGATTGAACGGGACATCCGTGTTAGCAGCAAATTCAACTGGAAGGTTGGATTTAAGCGCGCGGCCATTGTATTGCTTATTTTAATGGCCTCCTATGGTGCATTCGAAATGATTAACCGGGTTAGTTCCGGCAGTGATATGGCTGTTAAAGGCAAAAAATATCAAAAAGAAAATACACTGCCCGGATTAAAAGAAGCGGAAGCATATTATACCAATATTGTCAACGAAAAACTCAACGAATTAAAACCCATTATTGCCAATTGCCCTTCGCTTGAAGAAGAAATACAGTTTGACCTGTCGGAACTCGACAGTGTTTATGTTGACCTGAAGAAAGACCTGAAAGACAATATGGCCAACCAGGAAGTGATTGAAGCGATTATAGATAATTACCGGTTGAAAATTTCAATACTCGAGGACCTTCGTAATGAACTTGCCGAAATGGGCGACGAGTGTATTCCCCTTAAAACCGAACAATATGCGCTTTAGGCTTCTCGCGATATTACTTACTGGCCTTTTGCTTCAGGCAATTCATGCGCAAAACACGGAATATGCCAACCATATTTCACGTTCGTTCCGCGTTGGTCATGGCTTGTCGGTTGAGATAGCCAACAAATACGGACGGATACAGGTAATCCCCTGGGATAACGATTCGGTTAGGTTTGACATCGACATTAAGTTGCGTGCAAAAGATCGCCAGAAGCTCGAGAAAATGAAACAAAACATTGATTTTGAATTCACCAAGGGACAGTATTACCTGATAGCCCGGACGAGTTTCGGAGAGGCCGGCTCAGATGTCTTTAAAGACCTGGTTGACATAGCAAGCGCGTATCTTTCTTCGTCCAACTCGGTCAGCATCAACTATACCCTAAGGGTTCCGGACTACTTAACCCTCAAAATTGAGAATAAATTCGGCGATGTGCTTTTTGACGACCATCAGGGGAATATTAATCTGACATTATCGTTTGGGAATTTAAAAGCGAACCGGCTCACAGGACGGTCGGAATTAAAGCTTACACAGGGAGATGGAGAAATAGGTTACCTGCGCGAGGGAAGGATTGAAATGTCCTATGGCGACCTTCATCTGACTGAAGCCGGTAAACTGGATACTAAAACCCAGTCGTGTGTAATTACCATCGACAAACTGGGCAGCCTTAGTATGAACTCCCGAAGGGATAAGCTTTTCCTGCATAACGCGGGCACTATCAGCGGCGAAAGCTACTTTTCGCGGATATTGATAGGCTCATTGCACAATAACATAGAAACAAGGAGCCGGTATGGTGATATCAGCATCAACGACATCCGCCGGACTTTCAGCAACATTGTAATTACTTCGGAATTAACCCATGTTGTGCTGCTTTTTGAACGTCCCATGCTATTTGACCTCGATCTGACCCACAACCAGGCCGTCACCTTTGTTTACCCTAAAAACCTATCCCGACTTACCACCAAGGTTATCAATGCCGAGGACAAAATGTTCAGCACAAAAGGGGTAGTGGGTTCCGGAACGCCTCAATCGAGTGTGGTTATAAGCGCCACACGAAAATGTAACGTTACGCTTTCACAAAAATAAATCATCCTTCACCTTATAAAGCAACCTTTCTTAACAATTCCTGTCATTTATAATAAACCCAATAATCATGAAAAAACTTAATCATAAACTGATCATATCACTTGCAGCCCTGGGAAGTTTAATGCTCACTTCATGTGAAGATATTTGGGACAAGTGTATCGAAGGAAACGGAGACCGCCGGGTTGAACATCGTACGCTTGAGCCTTTCAGCCGTATAGAGGTAAACGGCGATTTTGAAGTGCAGATTGACACAGGATACGGACCTGACGCCATTGTTGAAACCGACGAAAACCTGATTGACCTGGTGGTAACACATGTTTCGGGCGATAAGCTCATCATTGAAACCCGTAACAACAAGTGCCTCGAACCTTCTCGGCCGATTGAAATTACGGTTGGCACAAGCCAACTCGAAGAAATTTCACTTAATGGAAGCGGGCTCGTATACTGCTATGGGCTTAATACGGAACAACTATATATAAACCTTGCAGGTTCAGGACAAATTGAATGCAACAATGTAACGGCCACCTCTGCTGAAATTGAACTGGAAGGATCGGGCTTTATCAAATGCGACCTGATTGCAGAAAGTGTGGAAACCAATCTGGAAGGTTCGGGCGAAATTAAACTACTGGGCGATTGCATCAGTGCAAATTACGACATTGTTGGTTCGGGCAGAATAAAAGCCGGAAAGTGCGATACCGAAAACTGTGTCATTCGTGTCTCCGGTTCCGGCGTTGCGGAGGCAAGGGTTTACAACGCGCTGGATGTTACCATCATTGGCAGTGGAATTGTTTATTATTCGGGCGATCCGTCTTTGGTTACCTACATTTCAGGTTCGGGTAGAGTAGTTGAACGATAGCAGGTAAGCCTTATGAGTGAAAAATTTAAAGGCATATTACTTTTGATTTTAACGTTATTGTCCGCAACGGCCATCGCCCAGAACTATACCCGCGATGCAGGAATAAGATTCGATGGCCGCTTTTCGGGAACATACCGGCAGTATAATCTTGATGAAGAAGCTATTGAAGGCATACTGTTTGTTGGCCGCAGGGGTTTTACCCTTACGGTACTCAAAGAGTACTTTCAACCTGCACTGGGTCATGTATCGGAGAACCTCTATCTGCAATACGGATTTGGCGCGCACGCAGGGTTTGCATTTATCGACCATTACAATACACTCTACCGGACGGTACACCTCGACGAGTACAGGTTCACACCCTTACTGGGACTCGATGGGATCATCGGCATCATTTACCGGTTTCCGGAGTTTCCTTTTGAACTCTGCGTAGATTTTAAACCCTATTTTGAGTTTTCAACCATACAGTATTTTAACCTGTGCCTGAACAGCATAGGCGTATCACTGAAATATAAATTTTAATAACCACTAATAATCATAGCAATGAAAAAGTTAGCAATGTTTTTGGGGATAGTTGCATTTGCCTTGTCGGTCTATGCCCAGCAGGATGATGAGTTTGCAAAGGACAGATCGGGAGAGATACAGACCCTCATGGGAAACAATGATAAAGTTGGCGGATATGGCGCCATTTCCATGCAGTATTCGCAGATCGACAACAGAGATGCTTTTGTATTTGGCGCAAGAGGCGGTGTCACACTGGGTCGCATGGTAACACTTGGTCTGGGTGGCGCAGGTTTTTTTAACGAAACGAAATACAATGCCGTGCTGGATAACAAAATCAGTCTGGCAGGCGGTTATGGCGGATTTTTCTTCGAACCTGTAATTATGCCCCGGTTCCCGGTGCATATATCCTTTCCGATACTGATAGGTGCCGGTGGCGTGGCTGTTGTTGATTCAAACGACGAAGACTGGGATGAAGTATGGGAAGACGATTTCGAGTCACGTGCTTCCGATGCCTTTATGGTTATTGAGCCCGGTGTGGAAGTGGAGTTAAATATTACCCGGTTTTTCAGATTCTGCATGGGTGTTTCATACCGGTACACCAGTGATGTGGATATCGACGAAACCGATTACCCGGGTATTTCCACCGACATCCTGCATGGTTTTTCAGGTGGCGTTACCTTTAAGTTCGGTCGTTTCTAATATTTCCCGTTTATTACGTGTTTCAGAACTCAACCGCAGTTATCTTTGCGGTTGAGTTTTTTTTTGCCAACCTCTATGAGAACTTTCCTGGCCCTTTTACTTGCCTGCAACATTGCTTCGGCCCTGGCCCAGGAAAAATTCGTTTTAAGCGGATACGT
>JAFGVG010000271.1 GCA_016938095.1 Bacteroidales bacterium | reverse complement strand
GCTCGGCGAGGAGGGATTCCGCAGGCTCGAATGGAAAGCCTTGAAAGAGGTAGCCGTTCAGCACGATAATATTGTAATATCAACCGGGGGAGGCGCCCCCTGTCATTGTGACAATATGGCCCTGATGGAAAACTTCGGAGATGTTATTTACCTGAATGTGAGCAACGAACTGTTGATTGAAAGACTCAAACATGCGGCAAAGGACCGGCCGATTGTGCTGGGCAAGTCCGAAGCCGAGCTGAGGGAATATGTAGTCGGTTTGCGGGTGCGCTGTGAGCACCATTACCTGAGAGCAAAGTACATTGTATCAGGGGATAGCCCGGATGTGGAGGAATTTGTCCGGCGGTTGGAAGGAGATTGATTGTCAGGAGGCTGTTGCTTGGTTCTGGGTGCAGACCAGTTCTTCGTTATTCATCATTAGGTGTTTGATAGGGTATTTAATAATGAAGAAATGAAAAAATGAAGGAATGAAGAAATAGCATTTCTTTATTCTTACATTGTCTTGGCTCTTGGCTTTCTGATATCCATTATTCTTTCATTTTTTCATTTCTTCATTCTTTCATTGTCTTGTTTTTTTCTTGCTCAATTCTCAACCTCTTACTGATTTCCGTTACGCTGCAGCCAGCACCTTACCCGTAAAGGATGATCGGTATTGAGGTAGTCAACGCCCAATGAAGACAATACAAAATAAGCATCTTCGGTATCTGGTGTGTTCCAGAATCTTACTTTGTACCCTCCATCATGACAGGTTTTAATAAATGCTTCAAGACGCTGTCTCTCTGAGTCATTGGGTTTATCTATTCCGTTCCACTTACTGAAATCGCTGAAATTACGACTGATCAATTCTGCCTGTCGGCCATAGCGTAAGGCTTCGGCAGGAGTGCGTGCGTCATACATCAGATAATCTGGAAACTGTTCGGTAAGACCCGGGGATGGCCTGTTTCCGCTCACTATGATGCGAATGGCGTTTTCATTTTTTTCGGGATCAAACACCTGAGGATATTGTGCCAATAGTTCACACAGCTTGTTTAATGTCGGCAGGCTTCCGGTTTTTACGTCAATCAGCAGATGAAAACGCTTAAAGGTCGGGTATGCATAGAGACCGCTTCCCCCGATCAGTTGACTGGCCGGCCTGCAATACAATGCTTCAAAGGTGAGCAACGGCCGGGTTTCACTTGTTGTATGTGCGACGAACAAGGTATCATTGCGCAGGATAATATCAGCTTCAACCGAGGTACAGCCTGAAACCATCGCTTCCCAAAACGGAAGGCCTCTCAGGTAATCATTGTGCGAATGAATTTCAGGCTGCGCAACAATAGGGCTGACAGTTGACAGAAAAACCCATATAAACCATTTAAGGATTTTATTCATTGGCTAAAAATGCTGGTCGTAATCCGAATCTATCTGAAACAAGGTAACACCGCTCTGTTTCAGGTATTCAATGTCGCGGTGTGCTCCTTTTTCATGGCTCTCATAAAAGTAATGCCCAATGTTCACCGAGGCACAAACCTCGATATTATGCTGCTGACACCACCGGGCTGCCTCGGCATTGATGCGGTTTCCATGATCAAACAGGTAATACTTTTTTTGAATATCCTCACCTTGCGAAAGACGTTTTTTCATGGCGGGCAATTCTTCCATGCGAAAGCCAAAGGAACCTGCGGTAAAAAAGGAAGCTATGTCATTTCTGATGAAATAAGCTTCATCGGCCATATGATACTGCTGAAGCACACGGTTGATCTCGTCGTAAAACCATTTTTCTGCTGTGTTTGGCTTTACATCCACCATAAACCTTATTTTACCCGAACACATGGCAGCAGCCTCTTCGAAAGTCACAGGTGCGTAACCACCCTTTAGGGCGCGGAGTTTCTTCAGCTCAGCCAGGGTGAGCTCTTCAGGCCTTTTATCAACCCCATAAATCCTTTTTAATGTAGCATCGTGATGCAATATTACCTGGTGATCGGCTGTAGGTCTTACATCCATTTCAAGCATCCAGTAACCGCTGTCAATGGCAGCCTGTATGGATAATGGGTCGAATTCATCAAATACTTTTTCGGTAATGCCGCCCCGGTGTGCAACCAGCCGGTAACCGTTATGCCGGGCCATTTTCTGATATTGCTGGGCAATTGAGGGTGATGTCAGCAATACAAGCACCAGGGCCATACTACTTTTCATACTCATGGTATTGTGTTTTTTGGATTAAGAATTTTAGATTTTTAGCTATTGTTTGGCCTTATAGGGCCCATAGCAAGCCAAAACATTTTTTTCAATACTTTGATTGTTAAGTATATAAACAAAGTATTCATCGCCACCGGGTTTCACCCTCACCACAATATGTCCCTGCATACTTTTGTAGCTTTTATCGATTAGTTCGCCTATAACAAGCTTGTTGGCATTAAGCATGGCCGTGGCGAACAAATCTCTTTCGCCCCTCCAGATATGTTGTGAAGTCATGCGCAGCAAGGTTTCATGCCCGGGATGATCGGATGACCAGACTTCCTGTATGATTACCCTGGGTTTTAACTCCGACAGGTAGTAAGCCGACATGGCATCGCGGTTGCCGTGATGATTGGCCGTGGTAACATCTACCTCGCCAATTATTGGTGCTACCAGACTTTCGATATCGTACCAGTGTGGCTTAGCCATATATTCGGGTTGCGGACCATGTATATCGCCTGAAGTATAGAAGGCAAATCCGCCAAAACGGAGTAATATGCCACAGGATAAGGTATTTTCGTCAGGAACAGCGCCATTATTAATAATATCTTTCGGGGTGGGCATAAGGGTGAAATTGGGCTTGCCTGTTCCTCCCCAAATCACACCATTGGCATTCACCATGGTAATGCTGAAATCAGGAAAAGCATCCGGTTTATTCAGCATTACAACCTGATCATTGGCTCCTACCCTTATTTCCTGATGTTCCATGCCGCTGTTCTTAACCTGCCAGTCGATAAAACGCCAGTAATTCAGCAGCGAAGCATATTGCCGTGGCAAATCAGAAGCTTTTTCTTTCAGGTCAAACGGGTATGCTGTTCCCCGGTCGATAAGGATGCCAATAGGAATTTCATCGCCTAAACCTGTAATACCCGACAAATAATAATCGCCCCGGGTTGATTTCGCAATACCCGGATAAACACATCCAAAATGATCCTCATGGTAATGGGTGATCAAAGCATAATCCAGTCTGATGCTGTCAACCGCTAACATGTCACGGATATAGGCTGCCATCCATTGATATCCCAACTTCCCATAATTGGGATATCTTCCTGTGTTCCGCGGCGACAATACCCTAGGTGAAGTCGGGTCCTGCTCTCCGGCATCAATCAGCAGGGTAGTGCCATCGGGCATTATTATTAAAGAACAGTTACCTGTACCCGTGGCAATAAAATGAATGTCGAGAAAGCCGGTCTGCCATGCAGGCATAAAATCAGCCTCCTGCGAAAGCACAGGACCGATAAACAGCCCTGTGCTGAGGCAAAACAGGATTACAGAACGCAGGAAGAGATTGCGGAAGAAAGTCATAACGGCAACTTCCTTTTAAAAACTATATTTTAAGCCGAGTTGAATGCGGTAAAGCTGGTCACTTCCGACCCTGTAACGCCTTTCACCTGCAGTTTTATCAACCTTATAGGCGTATGTATTTGTTGCACTGTCGAAACCCGTTATCTGGTACAGCCGTGTATTATTAATGTAGTGATAACCGCCCCACTTGTAATTCAACAGGTTAAGCAGGTTGAAAATGTCCAGTCGAACCTCTATGCTGTTTCTGCTGGCAACCGTCAGCTTCTTCATCAGGCTGAGGTCAACCTTATACCTCCAGGGATGCAAACCGCCGTTGGGTTCGGCAAAAGTGCCCTTATACTCATCAAGAAAATCGCGGTATTCTTTGCTGGTATTGTCATAAACATACTGAAGGTCCTCCCTGATGGCTGCGGGTGCAGTGGCCGGGTCAAATACAAAAGAAAGGTCTTCGTTATCACTGTAAGGTGTATCGTCACCATTCTGGTCGCGGTTAACGGTTGAATGAAAGTGATCCCATTGATAGAACAACCCGTTTACACTGGCGCTGAAACCTTTGATGGTTGGAGAAACCAGCGTTAAAATAATCTTATGACGCATATCATCGTCATCGTACCAGTTTTTGGCCTGATCCTTATAGGAAGAATAGGATGTTGTAGTATAGAATTTGTCTTTAGGATTACCAGAGTTATACCGTACCCCTCCTTTGGACTGGCCGTAAGTATAAGATGCCCTGATTTCGCCGTCCCTGATCTTATAGGCCGCATCTATTACCGCGTTCCAGCTGACAGCTGCCCAACTGGCATTGGTGAACATAAGCACTTCATTAAAGCTTTCCGATTTACGCGCATAGGTATAATCAGCAAGACCGTTTGATCTGATTCTGGCAGGATCAATGTAAACACCCCTGTTCCCCTCGGCTGCAATGGTAAATACCGGGTTATCGCTCAGGTTTTTGTTTTCCATCATGTATTGATTCTTAGTCCTGTTGAAATAAAAACCTCCGGTAATCACCAGGTTGTCGGTAATGAATTTGCTGAAACTTGCGTGGGTTTTAAAGGTCATGGGGTTTTGCAGGTTTTCATCAATAAGGTGCTCTGTATTGGGAATGTCATTTACACTAATGCCATTGGGAACAATCCAGTTCTCATAACCGGGTACATTGTCAAAACTCTCATAATAAGCAGGCCAGTCGGCAACAGGCATATCTCCGTTTGTAGCCCTGGCCGATACCGATTTAAAGTTTCCGGCGTTGTTGATCAGGGCAAATGACATCGCCTGTGAGGTGAACTCACTGACAAACCAGCCAAAACCAAACTTTAACAGGTTGTCTCCATTGCCGGTAATGTCCCAGTTCAGGTTGAACCGTGGTTGCAAATTGTTCATATCAACCGGAGCAACATCGCTGCGGATACCCAGCTCACTTTCGAGCAGGGGATCAGCTTTGGGTTTCACGGGCAAGTAAGTCATGTCCCATCGTAAGCCGGCTGTAATTTCAAGTTTTTCATTCGGATTCCAGGTGCCTTCGCCATAGAGACCCACTGAAAAGATTTTAGGATTGACAAAATCTCCGGCCTCATCTGTCATCGGAACCTTCCGGTTGTATTCATCGGGATTGTTGTTGAGCAGGTTTTCAAGTGAGTAATAAATGAACTCTCCCTGCTGATAATGGGTAAGCAAATCGTTTATGCGGTTATACTGCAAATCGGTGCCGAATAACCACCTGACACTGCCGGATACCACTGTGAGGTTATCGATCAGCTGAAAATCATTTGAGGCAATGGTTTCAGGCGCCCAGTACTGGTTACCAAAGCCAACCGAAACCTCTTTTGTATTGCCATTGGGGAGTAACGAAGAAACCCTTACATAGCCAACCGGCACGCGGGGATATACATTGTTGCCGGTGCGTTTATAGTCGCCATAACTGAGTTTCAGGTCATTTTTTACCCGGTAGTTAAACCGCGATTTCAGATTTATCAGGTAGGTATGGTCGCGCTGCCTTCCTTCGTATTGCGTTGTAAAAAGCCCATTGGACAGTTTTTTGTCAGGCTGCAGAAATACGTGGAAGTTATAGCGTGCCATAAGACTGTGCTTTTCGTTGATAATCCAGTCAAAGCGGGCAAAAAAGTTGTCGGTGGTTCGTTTCACATTCATGGTGCCATACTGCTGCACATCGGGTACACCCATATTGTTTACCAGGTGATTCACCAGCATGTCCATGTTTTCTTTGGTTATTCCCAGCGAGTTTTCGGCATCGGCCAGGCTAACGCCGGCCGTGTTAAAATCCCAGGCACGCCAGGGCTGATCCTGTACATAACGGTCGTAACCGGCAAAAAAATGCAGTTTGTCTTTCACAACAGGCCCGCTCAGGTTAAGGCCATACTGGGTATTCGTATTCTCGCCTTTTTTCCCTTTTTCCCACTCCTCATCATCCCTGACAACTTCAACACCTGCCAGGTCGCCACCGGTATAGTAAGCCCATGCCGTAGCATGAAAATCGTTTGTGCCGGCTTTGGTTACACCTTTGATGGTTCCTGCACCGCCACGTCCATCGGCAACGCCATACGTGTTGGTAACCACTTCGAATTCGCGTATTGATTCAAGTGAAATAGGGAAAGCACCTTCTGAAGTGGTTCCGAACATGTGCATCCGGTTTGAAACGCCATCGAGGGTAAGCCCTCTCATGTTACCACGGGCACCCGATATGTTCGTTCCCCGGGTCAAAGGAGATAATTGTGCCAGTTCCTGGTAATTACGCGAAGCGGTAGGCATTCGGTTCATAATGGATGAATCGAGTTTCACGGCAGCGCCAATTCTGTCACGTGACGATTTGTATGAAAAACCCTTTACCACAATTTCGTTCAATTCGGTTGCTTCCGTGCTTAACACCACATCCGGTATAACAATGTGATCGCGCATATTCAGGCTATACCCCCTGATGACCTTTTCGGCATAGCCGACAAAAGTAATTCTCAGGGTATAGGGCCCGCCAAGCGGAAGATCATCAATCATAAACAACCCGTTTTTATCAGACATAACGCCTGTTTTGAAACCGGTTGATTCGTTGGTAACAATAATGGTGGCACCTTCCAGTGCGCTGTTACCTAATGCGCCATCCAGGATTTTACCCGAAAATTTGCCCAGTGCATCCTGGGCGGATACCTGGCTAAAAATAAATAAAAAGGTCGCCAGTAATGTTAATAATTTCCTCATTGTCTATTGGTTTTAATTTCTATGCAATCAAAGACTTGTTTAATGGCTTCAGGTGTTTTTGCTTCGCTCAGCAGCGATTCTATTTCCGCTGTTTCTTCGTAATAACATACATAGGCCTTGATCAGCAATTTGCCAAACTCGTCGTTTACCTGGTCAGAATCTATCTTTTGCTTTCTAATAGCCTCTTTGTAATACTGTTTCATTTTATTGACAGCCCCGTAAATGACAGGTTTTATGATAGAGGGCCTGCTGTCGTTGTTTGCAGAAAACAACACATAGGTATGATCAATCAGGCAGATCTGTTGGGCTAATTCTTTACCAAACAGCTGCATATCCGATTTTGTATAGTCGTTGATGTCCTTCCAGGGAGTATTTTCGGTAAGAACAAAGACAAACTTACCCTTGGGATTCTCGTTTGGGATGTTGCCTGAGTGCTTGTTTCCGCTAACCGGAGTGAAAAAGGTCATGGCCAATAAAACCATGCCGGCCAATGTTTTGCTTGTTTTTTTCATTTCATCAGGTTTTTTTATCCGATGCAAAGAAAAAGTACAAGCCTTACATTAATGTTGCGTTGTAATAAATTAACGGTTAATCTAATGTAACAACATTCCTCTTTTGGGTTAAGGAATTGCTAAAGGCAAATCGAAGAAGTGACAAACCAACATGGCAGGCAGTAAGGCAGGCACTCCTTTGCCATGCTGCTGCTACTATTCCCAATCCTGGCTCTTGGTTCTTGGCCCTGCCTGCGCTGCCGCTCCGGCAGGCAGGTCTTGGCTCTTGGCTCTTGGTTCTTAAATCTCCACTAAAACGGCAGGTCGTCCGGCTCCTGCGCCGCCTCACCCGGCGAAATGGGTTCAAGCATTTCGGTATCGCCGGTTGCAGGAGGCGCTGCCTGGCTGGCCGATTGAACATCCATTTTCCACATCCTGAGGTCGGTATACCATTTCCCATTGAATTCGCGCGACTCGGCATTAAAGGAAACGTTCACCAGCGTTCCCATAGCGATCGATTTTACTTGCGATGCCTTATCACCCCAAGCTGAAAAACAAACCTTCCGCGGATACTGTTCCTGGGTTTCAATAACAAAGTCCTGTTTTATCCATGGGCCGTTTTTTCCTGTACCGGACTGTTCCGGAAGTATCTGTATAATTTTACCTGATATTTCTAGTGCCATTGCAATGGTTATTAGTGATTTAACATATAAAAGCTGTTGGCCTTTGGCTATTGGCTGTTGGCCTTTGGCTGTTGGCTGTTGGCCTTTGGCTGTTGGCTGTTGGCTAAAGGCTAATGGCTAAAGGCTAATGGCTAATGGCTAATAGCTAATGGCTAATAGCTAATGGCTAACAGCTAACAGCTTTTTCCCGGCCTAAAAGTACAAAATAAACTTTATTGCAACATGGTAAATATTCACCAATTTGTTCACCACAAAAAGATACCGGCGGGTATTTTGCAATTCATGTGCAACAAAAACAATATTTTAGTATTTTTGCCAGACTGACACCTGAAACACACAGATCATAAAATAGAGCGGGCATGACAAAGCACTTCACAGAAAATACAGTGCATAACCGGCAGGAGTTGCCCATGCTTATTCTTACCTCGTTTCAGGCTTTTTTTATTGGCGCCTTCGTCGCGCTTTTTATGATCGGCTCGCAGGTATTGTTTTTTCAGTCGTGGGATGCCACAAAACTGCCATTGGCATTTACCATTGCCGGCATTTTGGGTACCGGCCTCTTTGCACTTTATTCGTTGCTGGTGACCCGCATTTCTTTCCGCCTTTTTTCATTACTATTCCTGGTGCTGATATTTGCCATTAACGCGGCCCTGTTTGCGTTTTACGATGGTATTGCTCACTTCGGCCTGGCAGGAATTCCGCTGTTAATGCCTTTTACTGTCAGCTTACCCATATCGTTCATTACCCTCATCGTTTTTCGCCGGTCGGTTTCGAATCTGCTTTCGGGCGAACAGCACCGGCGGATTCACCCGGTTATAAGGTTTTCACTGATCGCTGGCATGGTTGTCTCGAGCTACCTGTTGGTTGCCGCGTTGTTCATCAGCTTTGATATTCTGCTGATCATCGCGGCCAGTGCCGTTTGCATTGGACTGGCCGCTTTTCTGCAACTTCCGGTGAATTTCCTGCACCGCAATTCCGGTTTTTTCCCGCATATCCCCCGAAGAACCACAGCCCTCCGGTCGAAGTTTTACGAATTCCTTTACACCCGTTATACAGTATTGCTGCTTGTATTTGTCATTCTTTCTGCCGTCATTGGTTTTCTCATCCAGTACCACTTTCTGAGCCAGACACGGCTGAATTACCCCAATACCATAGGTTTGGCAAAATTCCTGGGTTTTTTCACCGGTACCATGATTCTTTTTGTTTACGTGGTTGAAAAGTTACTCCTGCGGAAAATACTGTATGCATACGACAGCCCTTTCAGCCTTGTGCTTATACCGGTTGTTCTGGCTCTGGCAGCCGTCGTCTCCCTGCTGGTGGATTTGCTGGCAGGCCAGTCCAATGCCTTTGCCAGGTTCTCTTTCGGATTTCTGATGGTGGCCATGCTCAGAATAGGCTATGAAACCGCTAACGAAGCCATTGAACTCCCTTCGCTCAGGGTGTTATTCCGCACGCTCGACCTGCGCTTTATCGGCTCGGTGCATACGCGTCTCGAAGGCTCTTTCAGGATGATCGCCTTACTGCTGACCGGTTTATTGCTGGCCGGTTTGTTGTCGCTTAACCTCGATAAGAACATTTTCATCAACCTGCTTATTCTTTTACTGGCCTTGGGCTGGATTCCGGTTGGCGTCGTACTGGTAAAAAAATACCAGCAGGCACTGCGCGATTACATCCGCAGGTTAAAAACCTTCAAAAAAACCATCGAACAGGAATTGCTGAATATCGACGAGAAATCGCACTCCCTCATCAACAGTCGCGATCCCGGAAAGTCGGTACTTACCCTTTCAATCCTTGAGCGTATTGAACCCCTGTCGCACGAAAAACACCTGCTTTCACTGCTTGGAAACGAATCGCCGCTATTGAGGAAGTATATTCTGGAGCGTATCGATAACAATGCTTTGCTTAGTGCATTGCCCAAAATGAAGGAACTGCAGCGAACCGATACCCAGAAACACAGCAACGGTCACCTGGGTAAACTCATCAGCCGGTTCGAAATAAAAATCAATGCCGGAAGCACCAGGGCGGCCATCGAAAACCTGGTAAACTCGGGTACACTCACCGACCGGATACTGGCAGCTGAAATTATCGGTAATTCAGGCAATCCGGCATACGGCGACTTGCTGCTGATGCTTTCGAGAGACTTTGAACCCGAAGTGAAGTATGCCTCCATTAAGGCTATTGCCCGCATGGGGAATCCTAACCACAGCTACGTGCTCATCGGGTACCTTACCACGCCCGCCTACTATCCGTATGCATTTGAAGCCCTTGTTAAAATTGGTGACCCGGGCCTGCCTTACATGGAGGAAATGTTCCTCCTGCCCGAAACCGATAATATACTGCTGTCCCGGATAGTCAGGATATACGGGAAAATAGGCACCTCCGCGGCCATTGATTTGCTCTTGTCGAAAATTGAAAACCAGAACCGTACCATTTCAAGACAGGCATTGCTGGCTTTGCGCGAAGCCAAATTTCAGGCCACACCCGGTAATATTAACCGTATTCTAAACGACATTGTCAGACTCATCAATACCATGTCGTGGAATTTTGCAGCCTATTCGGGCATCATGCACAACAACAGGGTAAGCCTGCTTAAAGATGCCATGCGTACCGAAATCCAGGAAAATTACACGGCTTTATATCATTTGTTATCGCTTGCCTATAACCCTACCTCCATAGGTAACATCAAAAACATGATCGTTGAAGGCACCGATACCGATATCAGCTTTGCCATTGAACTACTCGACCAGATTGTAAACGAAGAGATCAAACAGGTTTTCTTCCCGGTAATGGAAAACATCCCGGTAAAAGAGCGCTTTAAACAATTACAGTATTTCTTCCAGGCCAATAAAGAAAATCCTGAACT
>JAFGVG010000270.1 GCA_016938095.1 Bacteroidales bacterium | reverse complement strand
GTGAAGTGCGGCATAAAAACCTTTTCGATATTTTCACGCTGAATACCCTCGCCGTTATCCTTTACCGACAGGCATACATGATGGTCCGCTGTTTGCCATCCGGTTAACGAGATTTCCGGGCGGCCGACCTTTTCGGTGGCTTCCATGGCATTGGTTAACAAATTAATCAGCGTTTGCTCAATGAGCTTTTTATCAATAACAAGTACCAGATCCTCAGGTTCAGTTCGCGAGGTGAAAGTGATATGCTTTTGCTTAAAAATGGGATCAATGAGCAATGTAACCTGACTGAATAACTCGTTGCAACCGACTTTGGCAAACTCAGGATCCGGAATCTGCCTTAGCTTCCTTGTTGTCTGGATGAAATCAACCAGACCGGAACTACGCGATTCAATGGTTCGTAGTCCCTTTGCGATGTCTTCAGATAGTATTTCATTTTTATTCCGGGATAAACGGGCTTCAGCAATCATATCATATAGGGCGTGTGACAAGGTAGAAATAGGAATCACTGAATTACTGATCTCATGGGCAATAACACTGATCAGCTTTTGCCAGGAATCGGTTTCCTTCACTTCCAGTTCGTACCGGATATCCTGAAATGATACAATTCTGTAACGGGTATCTTCCATCATAAGCCATGAAGCTTGTACGGACAGGTTTAGCAATTCATGATCAACAATTACACTGATCATGACTTTTTGATCAGGTTTAAGTAGTTCAATGTTCGAGGCCAGTGTTTCATCAATTTGCCGGAAACTTTTCAATGACGATAACGTTCGCTTTTTAAAGAGCCTGGTAGCTGCACGGTTGTACAAATTTACCCGGCCATCGTCTGTAAAACATACAATAGCAATATTGATATGTTCCAAAAGTGCTTTCAGGTAATGATGATGCTGTTCTTTTTCCTTGCCTAATTGTATGAAAGTTTCCTGAATTGTGGACAGGATGGGTGATAATTCTGTATGACGTCTGGAAGTTTTTGCCAGGGTAAAAGCCGAAGTAAAATCACCCTGACTAACAGCTGTAAGAAAATGAAAAAGCTCTGATCTTGAACGTTCAACATAGCGTATTAACTCCAATACCTGAAAAACAAGAACAATCCCAAGCCAAAAGGATAAAAGCCAAAACCAGGTTTCCAGGGCGATGTAAACTATTGCAAAAATGTTCAGGGCTATACCTGCTATGCGTATAACTGTTGCCGTGCGGGAGATTTTGTAGCGGTAATTCATAGCTGTGGTTTATTGCATGCCGTTTTGCGTTTTAAGTCTCCGGTATAGTGTAGTTCTGCCCATGCCAAGTTCTTTTGAAGCCCGGGTGAGGTTACCGTTGCACTTTCTGATGGCTTCTTCAATGAGTTGTTTTTCCGTTTCATGCACATTCAGCACTGATCCCCTATCCGGCATGGTAAATGAATCATTTTGCCTGCCGGGTAAAAAATCATCGGGCTGAAGTTCTTTCCGTTCACACATAATAACTGCCCGCTCCGCGGCGTGTTCAAGTTCCCTGACGTTACCGGGCCATGCATAATGCTTCAGGGCATTGATGGTTTCTTCACTGAGCAACAAATTGTTTTTCAGGTATTTCTTTTTATTCTTTTCTACAAAATAGCCAAGTAACAAAGGCAGGTCCTCTATTCGTTCGCGCAATGGAGGTACAATAATTTCAACTGTATTGATGCGGTATAACAAATCCTGGCGGAATTCATTATGATTCACCATTTCGTGAAGTGGCATATTGGTTGCGCAAATCAGGCGGATGTCGATGTTAACCGGTCGGTTTGCACCGACTTTCACAATCTGCCTGTTCTGCAGTGCTGCAAGTAATTTTGACTGCATGGCCATGGGCAGGTTTCCGATTTCATCCAAAAACAAGGTGCCACCTGAAGCCAGTTCAAACCGCCCGGTGCGGTCTTCACGTGCGTCGGTAAAAGCTCCCTTTACATGACCAAATAATTCACTTTCTATCAGCGTTTGCGGAAGTGTCGCCATGTCGACAGTGATAAAAGGCTGGTCAGATCGAGCCGACAGTTGAAATATTTCCCGGGCTATTAGTTCCTTACCTGTGCCATTCTCTCCCAGAATAAGTACATTGGCATCTGTGACGGCCACTTTCCTTACAGATTGCATAACTTTGAGCATGCGGGGAGAAACCGTAAGGATATTTCCCTTTTTTTTCACCAGGTCGCGCTTAAGCGCCTCCTGCTGATCTTTCAGCCGGTTGAGTTCGTAAACCGATTGACTGTGCTTTGCAGCTGCTTCGCAGGTGGCCAGCAATTTCTCCTTTCCCCAGGGCTTTTCTATAAAATCGAAAGCGCCTTCTTTCATGGCTTTTACGGCAATGGGAACTTCACCCCAGGCCGTGTGAACCACAATTGCTGTATTGGGTGACCAATTACGGATGTTGTGCAACATTCTCAAACCTTCGACTCCCGAGGTGGCTCCTGGTGTATAATTCATATCAAGCAAAACCACATGACATGTTCCATCTGTCAGATGCCGCTCCATTAATTCCGGATCGGTAAGGGCAACGACCTCTTTAAAGCAGCTTTTCAGGATAAGTTCTGCTGTAAGCAAAACATCTTTATCATCATCGAGTATGATTATTTTCAAAGGAATATGTATTATTGATATACCAAATGAACGAAATAACCATGGCTAAGGTAAGGGGTGTTTCACAATGAAACAACAAATTGTTTCATTGTGAAACATTTTTACCGGATGAAAGATATATAACAAGAATTATATGCCTGTATATTAATTTGTTAAAATCGATGGCATAGATATTGGAAAAGTTACGTTCACATGCGTGGCTATTTAGCTTCGCACGGAATGATCAACTTACCAAAAAAAGCAACTATAATGCTGAAGAACTACTTCGTTATCGCCTGGAGAAACCTGTTGAAGAACAAAGTTTTCAGTCTGATCAATATTTTGGGTCTTGCTGTTGGAATTTCGGTATTCCTCGTCACCATGCTCTATGTATTTTTTGAACGTAGTTATGATAAACAATATCATAACGCCAACAGGTTGTTCAGGGTAAGTATCGATGGATATGAAGAAGGGCAGCTTATCTGGCAGGACGCAGAATCGTATTTTGCATCAGGTCCGGATATTAGAAATAAATACCCCGAAGTTGCCGACTATGCCAGGATTTTTCAGTATTACCCCGGTTATGTTAAAATAGACAACCGGAAGTATGAGCCCGACAGAATATACCTGGCTGAGCCTTCATTTCTGAAGTACTTCGAAGTGAAGATTATTAAAGGCGATACGGGTAATCTGTTGGTTGAACCCAACACCGTCATTCTTTCCAGGTCAACTGCTGATAAATACTTCGGGACAACCAGCGTGGAAGGGAAAACCCTCTATATAGATGACCGGTTGTATACCATTACCGGGATATTTGCCGATAGTCCGGCAAACAGTCATATTCATTTTGACATGCTTATATCGCTCGAAACAGGCTATTCGTTGCGGAAAGATGTATTCAGCAACAAGTATTCCAACAACAGCATGCAAACGTATCTTGTACTTCATGAATCAAAAGATTATGATGCTGTTATGCAAAAAATATACAACGACACTACCATAATACCCTGGAACAATGAGCATCACCTGTTACAACCTGTCAGTGATATTCATCTTCATTCGCATAAGCCTTATGAGGCCGAGACAAATGGCAGTGCCCGTGTCGTCAACTTCCTGTTTATTATTGGATTCATTTCGGCCATCATTGCCTGGCTGAATTACATCAACCTCACAACTGCCAGGGCACTGGAACGGGCAAGGGAGGTGGGCATCCGTAAAATATCGGGTTCAACCACCGGCAAACTGATTAGTCAGTTTGTTATAGAATCGCTTATAGTAAATCTGTTAGCCATATTGGTTGCCGTTACGCTTTTGCAGTTGTGTGTTCCGTTTTTAACCAAACTGCTGCAAAACAGGTGGGTTTTTACTTTTCAGAATCTGATCGCTGTTTTACCCTTTATTTTAACGGTACTGGCAGGAGGCATGATGCTTTCCGGCTTATACCCTGCATTTGTGCTTTCGCGCATTAAGCCGGCAGAAGTGATAAAACATGTTCAGAAAACCAGTCAGGGCCGGTTTTTAAGGATGGCGCTGACTGTATTTCAGTTTACTGCCGCCACCGTCTTGATAGCAGCAACCCTGGTGATATTCAAACAAAACAGGTATATGATGGAATACGATACCGGTTTTACTATGGATAATATTATAGCCTTTCCTTTTCCGGTTTCTGCTGAAAGCGATGGCGACAGCATTTCCATGGCCTCTTTCTATAACGAGATAAAGAAGTATTCTTTTGTGGCAGATTATTGTGCGGCTAATACCCTTCCGGGTACCGGTGCATTCGATCTAAATTCAAATACCGGTGTTCATCGTGTCGGAGATGATGATAATCCGGGAAATATCCTGTACTATCAGACATACATTGACGACCGGTTTATTGATTTGCTAAAAGTCAGGCTGGTGGCAGGTCGAAATTTCTCGGCTTCCATGTCCAGTGATACAAAAGGTATTCTCATTAATCAATTGGCTTGTTCTTTATTGGGATTCCATTCTCCGGCTGAAGCCATTGGCAAAATAGTGGATATGGGAGGAGACCAGTATTTTGAGGTTATAGGCGTGGTGAAAGATTTTTATTACTATTCGCTTAAAAGTCCGGTTTACCCTATTATTTTGAATTATAACCCAGGTATGGATCAGGCGCGTTACATTGCGTTGAAAATTAACCATGGAGATCTTTCAAAGGACAATTTAAAAGTGTTGGAAGAAGCCTATAAGCGTTTTTTTCCTGAAGAAATCTTCTCATCATTCATTTTGCAGGATACCTATTACCAACAATACAATTTAGACAGGCTTTTTCAGCAGGCAACCCTTTTGTTTTCTGCCATTGCCATTTTCATTGCCTGTATGGGTTTATTTGGCATATCTGTGCTGGATCTTACTTCACGCACAAAAGAAGCCGGGATTCGTAAATCGGTCGGTGCAACAGGCCTTTCCATTGCCGGGTTATTTGTCAGAAACAACCTGATTATTATTGGCATATCGTTACTGATTTCCCTGCCCCTTTCTTTACACATTATGCAAAAATGGCTGGATGGATTCCCTGTCAGGATCGATGTGGGCTGGTGGTTTTATGTTATTCCCATCTTATCGGTGATTGTAATTGCGCTTTCAGCCATAAGTATGAATATGTTTCAGATTGCCCGCACCGATCCGGCCATTTCCTTACGGTATGAATAGAATTATACTTAGGGTTTTTTAAAATGGACAATACCTTATAACAAAGCTGGCTTAAAAATAATTTGTTGTCAAGCCCCGGTGGAATAACTCCGGATCATGCCCAGCAGCATCTTTGATATCTGCTCGTAACTGTCGTAAAACTCCTTGAATTGTGTTTCATCTAACAATTCCATTTCTTTTGCGGTTTCAAGGATGGCAACCGACTCGAAAACACCGCCACGTGCAACGGTCAGGCACTGCCGCTTTTCGACGTTGGTCATCCTGCCTGTTCCTTCGGCCAGGTTTAAAATGATACTCATGCTCGATCGCTTCCATTGCTCTTTTATAAAAGCATCCATGGTGGGATGGTTAATGATGAATTTCAGAATTTTAGCGTTATTGCCTTTTACTACCTGATAGACATCAAGCTTCTCAAAATCGAACATAAGTTGTGTTTTTTATCCGTGCGAAGATAATAATTTATCGGAACTATAGACACATTCATCGCGGGCCTCAAACGAGTTTGGGATTGGGGATTATTGCATGATCCCGTTGGGGGGGCATAACCATTAAGCTGATATTTTTAAAGTGCAGATATTTAATGGTTAGTATGATTTTATCACACGCTGTCTGTGCCTGGCAATAATTTTATAACACGAAGTACACGAGGAGAAAGCTTCGCCAAGACCGCTAAGTTTAAGAACGCCAAGAGTCCCGCCATTGGCGGGACTTT
>JAFGVG010000031.1 GCA_016938095.1 Bacteroidales bacterium | reverse complement strand
CTCTTCAATCCGTCAAAAGTGGCAGATGCGCTTGCATTATATATTCCGGCTGTTTTTTGCTGGTGGTTATTCCTGCCGGGCATGGCCATTATTTTAGTTGGGTTCTTCAGGTTATATAAAAGCACAACCCATATTCCCCGGGCATGAAGAAATATTCATTTCTTACGTACTTCCTTATCTTTTGCTTTCTGATCATTCATGGGATCAATGGACAATCGTGGATAAGGGTGAACCAGCTTGGATATAACCCAGAGGATGTTAAGGTGGCTGTATTGGTTAGCAAGGAAAAGCTTACGTTGTCATCTTTCAGTCTGTGCGACGCCCTTACCGGAAAGCAGTTATTTACATCTGACAATATTAAAGATTTTGGTTCCTACGGTGCTTTTACATCAACTTTCAGACTCACCTTTACGGAATACCGGCAGTCCGGTGGGGTATATATTGAGGCCCACGGCGTACGTTCGCCTGTATTTGCCATAGGGTGGGAGGTGTACGACGGAGCTGCTGATTTCCTGCTTCGCTATATGCGGCAGCAACGGTGCGGTTACAATCCTTTTCTGCGCGATTCGTGCCATACCCGTGATGGCTATGCTATTTATCATCCCAATGCCGACAGTTCACATATAGATGTCACCGGTGGCTGGCACGATGCAACTGATTACCTCCAATATACAACCACATCGGCCAATGCTATTTATCAAATGGCACTCGCTTATCGCATGAATCCGCAGGCTTTTGGCGATAACCACCTGGCCAATGGGGATGCAGGACAAAACGATCGTCCCGATATTGTCGACGAAATATACTGGGGACTGCAATGGCTTGTGAAAATGAACCCCGACAGTGGTGAACTGTATAATCAGATTGCTGATGACCGCGATCATCAAGGTTTTCGACTTCCCAATCACGATAAAGTAGATTATGGTAAAGGCAGGGAAAGGCCGGTTTATTTTTGCACCGGCAAACCACAAGGTCTTTTTGAATACAAAAACAGTGCGACGGGCATTGCATCAATTGCAGGGAAGGTGTCTTCGGCTTTTGCTATTGGGGCATTGGTATTAAGTGATTATGAACCTGAATTTTGCAATTTGTTAAAGAAAAAGGCTCATGAAAACTGGGCATTTGGTGCAGCAAATCCTGGAGTATGTCAAACGGCGCCCTGTACAGCGCCATACTTTTACGAAGAGGACAATTGGGTTGACGATATGGAGCTGGCAGGCGCTACATTGTTTGAATTAACAGGCAATAAGGAGTATCTCGATGCGGCAGCACTTTACGGACGACAGGAATTAGTGACGCCATGGATGGGAGCCGATACGGCAAGGCACTATCAGTGGTATCCGTTTGTCAACATGGGACACTGGGCTGTTGCCAAAGCAAATGATAACCGCTATACCAATGAATTTGCAGGATACTGGCGATCGGGTATTGAAAAGGTTTGGGCAAAAGGCAAAGAAAATCCTTTTTTGAATGGCATCCCCGGCATTTGGTGTTCGAATAATCTTACCGTTGCCATGCTGACCCAATGTCATCTTTATGAGGGCCTTACCGGCGACAGTACTTTCAGGGAAATGGAAGCTGCCTTACGCGACTGGCTTTTCGGCTGCAATCCCTGGGGCACCAGCATGGTGGTTGGAATGCCAGCTTTTGGCGATTATCCTGTCGATCCGCATTCCTCACTTTCGGTACTGCATGGTTACCGGCTCGATGGCGGATTGGTGGACGGACCGGTTTACCATTCCATTTTCAGGAACCTTAAAGGTATTTCCATCGAAAAGGGTGATGAGTATGCTCCTTTCCAATCGGGTTTGACCGTTTATCACGACGATTATGCCGATTACTCAACCAACGAACCTACCATGGATGGTACGGCCTGTTTTACCTATTACCTGGCTGCCTTGCAAGGTGAAGTCTTTCAGAAGATTAAAGGAATGCAACAGGCTGATTACAGCTACGGAGCCCTGATCAGGGGAAATCCTCGCCAGCAAAATATATGCTTGTTATTCACAGGCCACGATAAGGCCGATGGGTATAAACTGGTCAGAAATACCTTGGAAAAGCATCAGGTCAGGGCTTCTTTCTTTCTTACCGGCGATTTCTACCGGAATAAACGTTTTAAGGGCATCATTAAATCGATGATCAGTGGCGGACATTACCTGGGTGCGCATTCCGACAGGCATTTGTTGTATTGCGACTGGACCAAACGTGATTCTTTGCTCGTAAGCCGGAACGAATTTGTCAGTGATCTGAAAGAAAATTACAGGGCCATGGCGCAGTTTGACATTCCTGCTTCAGATGCGCCATACTTTTTGCCTCCTTTTGAATGGTATAACGACTCCATTGCCATCTGGTGCAAACAATACGGACTGAGACTTGTCAATTTCACACCTGGAACTACTTCCAATCAGGACTGGACCTATCCTGAATTGGGCAAACAATACATGACAAGTGATACCATCTATCGACGTATTTTGAATGTGGAAGAGCATGATTCCATGAAGCTTAACGGTTTCATGTTGCTGACTCATTTTGGAACCGACCGGCGGCGGCCCGATAAGTTTTATGAAAGACTGGACGAACTCATTACCGAATTGAAAAAAAGGGAATACAAATTTGTTACCGTTGCTGAAATGCTGAAGTAATTATTCGGGGTATAAGGCTTGTTGAATATCGCGCCAGGTAATGAGTTTGACGTTGTTGTCCCTCAACAGTTTTTTGAAGCGCTCGCTGGTTACAAGATCGAGGTCTTTCTGACGCCACTCGGAACCAAAATCTTCATGATCAATGGCGATGGCTTTCATTTCGTCGTTATGGTACGATAAATGAACCACTATTTCGTTTAAACCAGGTACAAGATTGCTGATCATCGTGGCGTACATGCTATACCAGTCGCTTCCCACATCGGCCGATCCAAGCATCATGAAATTATCAACCGCTATCATATCGGGTGGAATTTCATTTTTCAGAAATGGGGCAACAGGTTCTAGCAGGTTCATGGGGAGCGATAAAGGTAATTTATAATCTCTTGCCACCCTGAGTGCAGCCCGGAATATTTCGGGGGTGACGTAAATACTCCCCATATGATTATCCAAATGGGTGGGCTTTATGCCATAGGCAATAGCCTTGTTGATTTGTGCCCGCAATTCTTTTTCAACTTCGGTGGGGTTGGCCCGAATAGCCACTTGTTGCAGGGTGGGGTAGAAATAACCATCCTTGTCTATGAGGCTTGGTATTTCTGTGACGGGTAATACCCCTGTAAACCGGTAGTATTTCCATTCGGCTGTGAGTGTACTGTGAATGCCAACATCGGCAAGGGGATTATCCTTGATCCAGGCTGCCATCTCGGCAAACCACGGGCATGGGACCATAATGCTACCCGAGGTGATACTGCCGGTTTCGAAAGCATGGATAACTGCCGCATTAGTTGAATGCGACATACCCATATCATCGGCATGTATGATCAGTAATTTGGTACCTGCCGGATATCCCAGCAGTTTATTTATATCGCGGGTTTGCTGCGCAAATAGATTTGTGCCTGCAGTTATCAGAGACATAGAAATAAATACAGTTTTAAAAACACTCATGATAATTATTTGAAATTCTTTCTAAAATTAGGATTAAAAAAAATGTCCCGCAAGGATTTCTCCCTGCGGGAACACTACTTCCAAAAACGCAACCTAACGAAATTATTGCAGGCTAAACACAAAAGGTATGGTAAACAACTGTTTTACCGGCCGACCTCCTTGTTTGGCAGGTGTCCAACGCGGTGATGAGGATATGACCCTTATGGTTTCCCCGTCTACCAGCGGATCGAGTTCACGAACCAACTTAATTTCAACTACTTCGCCTTTT
>JAFGVG010000269.1 GCA_016938095.1 Bacteroidales bacterium | reverse complement strand
GTCGTGCAGTCGTGCAGTCTGGTAGTCGTGCAGTCGTGCTATTATTTAATAATGCTATTCGTTATGTATTCCTTTCATTACTTCCTGTTCAATAATGGCCGGGAAGTGCCTGTATTCGAGATCGTGCACCCGTTCGGCAAGGGTATCGGCTGTGTCATCCGGTTCAACCGGGCAGGTAGCCTGGAAGATGGTTTCACCGCGGTCGTATTCGTTGTTCACGTAGTGAATGGTAATGCCCGATTGTTTCTCGCCGTTTGCTATGACGGCCTCATGCACATGGTGCCCGTACATGCCCTTTCCGCCGTAATTAGGCAACAGGGCTGGGTGTATGTTGATGATACGATTGGGATAAGCCTGTATAAGTCTGGCAGGCATAAGCCACAGAAAACCGGCCAGGATAATCCAGTCAGCGCCTTTCTGAACCATCCAGTCATCCACTTTTGTAATTTCGTGCAGGTCGTTGCGGTTAAACACCAACACGGGAATGTCGTATTTTTTCATTCGTTCAATCACGTAGGCATCGGGGCGGTTGGTGCATAGGCCTGAAACCCTTATCTGAGGCTTGTTAAGGAAGTAACGGACTATATTTTCAGCGTTTGAACCCGATCCGGAGGCGAAGATAACCAGTTGTGGCATGATTTATAAGAAGTTAAATATCAATATAATACAAATCGACCAAAATGCGGCCTTAGTCGAAAGCCAAAGAAAATTAAAAATTTGTTTGTTTTTTCCTTATTATTGCATTTTCTTTGCACAACATTTTTCAAAAATTTTAAAGTAATAATTAAAATTAGGTATTATGTCAGACATTGCATCTAGAGTAAAAGCGATTATTGTTGACAAATTAGGTGTTGATGAAAGCGAAGTAACGCCCGAAGCTAGTTTTACCAACGATTTGGGTGCTGATTCACTTGATACCGTTGAGCTGATCATGGAGTTCGAAAAAGAATTCAATATCGGTATTCCCGATGATGCAGCTGAAAACATCGCTACCGTTGGCGACGCTATCAAGTACATTGATGAGAACGTAAAGAAGTAAATTAAGTTTTACCAACACTTTTCATTATGGAGTTGAAGCGAGTAGTAGTTACCGGAATGGGTGCGGTAACCCCCCTGGGCAATAATGTTAATGATTTCTGGAATAATTTGGTTAACGGAGTTAGCGGGGCCGATAAGATTACTCGTTTTGATGCCACGAATTTCAAAACCCAGTTTGCCTGCGAGGTTAAGGGTTTCAAACCCGAAGATTTCTTTGAACGTAAGGAACTCAAAAAGTATGACCTTTTTACCATTTACGCCCTGGTGGCCGCTGAACAGGCTGTCAAGGATTCAGGAATTGATCTTGATGCTGTCAATAAAGACAGGATTGGCGTAATTTACGGTTCGGGAATTGGCGGGTTTAACACTTTTTTGAACGAATTGGGGGATTATTTCAAAGGCAATAAAATGCCCAGATTTAATCCCTTCTTTATTACCAAGATCATTCCCGATATTGCGGCAGGTCAGATTTCCATGCGCTACGGATTCCGCGGACCGAATTATGCCACCGTATCGGCATGTGCCACAGCCACCAATGCATTGATCGATGCCTATAACCTCATCAGGTTAGGTAAAGCCGATTTGTTTGTATCGGGCGGTTCAGAAGCAGGCATATGTGAGCCGGGCATTGGCGGATTCAATGCCATGCATGCCATGTCCACCAACAACGCGGAATACAAAACCGCTTCGAGGCCTTTTGATAAAACCCGCGATGGTTTTGTCATGGGTGAGGGTGGTGGTGCACTTATCCTTGAGGAATACGAGCATGCCCGCAGCAGGGGAGCCCGAATATATGCCGAGGTGATAGGTGGCGGCATGTCTGCTGATGCATACCACATTACTGCACCCCATCCCGAAGGACTGGGTGCGGCGCTGGTAATGAAAAATGCATTGGAAGACGCCTATCTCACGCCCGATCAGGTTGATTACATAAATGTACACGGAACGGCAACGCCGGTAGGTGATGTTTCTGAATCCAGAGCCATTGTCAGGGTTTTCGGTGAACATGCCTACAAGCTCAATGTAAGTGCTACCAAATCAATGACCGGTCATTTACTGGGAGCTGCCGGAGCCATTGAGGCCATTGCCACTATTTTGTGCACCAAGTACGACATTGTGCCGCCAACCATTAATTTCAAGGTGCCGGATGAAGAAGTCGATCCTGGTATTAACCTTACACTCCATAAGGCGCAGAAACGGACCGTTAACATTGCCATAAGCAATACCTTTGGTTTTGGCGGGCATAATACATCGGTTATTTTCAGGAAATATGTATCGTAACCTGTGTTGACACCTCTACTTCGTAACGATAAGTACTTATTCCCTCCGGAAAAAACCTTTGTCAGGCAACTTAAGCGAATCCTTGGATTCAGACCAAGAAACCTGAAGCCCTACCAACTTGCCTTTGTGCATAAGTCGGCTTCCACAATCGTTTTTAACGACACCCGGGTAAATAACGAACGACTTGAGTTTTTAGGCGATGCCATACTTGATTCAATGGTGGCTGAGTTTTTGTTTTTCAAATTCCCCGAGAAAGAAGAAGGGTTTCTTACCCAAACACGTTCCAAAATCGTTAACCGCGATCACCTGAATCATATGGCCATTAAGCTTGGCATTAGCGAAATGATCGTTTCCAAGCTTTCCAAAGACAATCACAAATCGGTTTACGGCGATACACTCGAAGCCCTTATTGGTGCTTTGTACATTGATAAAGGTTATGAGCGCACCAAAAAAATAGTTCTCGAACGGATTATTCAAAGCGATGTGAACATTAACCGGCTGCTGAATACCGAGACCGATTTTAAGAGCCGGATCATCGAATGGGGTCAGAAAAACAAAAAGTCCATCAACTTTACCAGCTTTGAAGAAAACGATGAAAACGGCCTTGTTTTCATTACCCATTTGTTTATTGTAGATGATATTGCCGGCAGGGGTTCAGGTTCTTCCAAAAAAGAGGCGGAACAGAACGCAGCCCGGCAGGCACTGCAGCTTATCGAAAGCTGATAATTCACCCTGGGTAGTGTTATTTTGCCTATCTTAGGGGTTTACTGCAACTTTCTATGAAACCGAAACCTCCCGAAAAAAAGCTGACGCTTAAATTACAAGTGGATGAGCGCGTTGATTTCAGGATCATTGGCATATCGTCGCACGAAAACGATTACCGTATGGTGTGGTCGGTTAACCAGGAGTTGGGCATGCAATTTACCCGCGTGGAAAACCTGGTGGTGCATCAGCCTAAATTAAAAACCGATCTTTCGTTCAGCAAATACCGTTTTGACGACGAAGACCGGTATATACGATATAACCTTATTGCAAATCGCTGTCCCGACGGTATTCTTTTCCCCGAAATTAAAAACATTGACTTTGTGTTACAGGTTGCCGGAGAAATGAATGAAACCGGGTTTCAGGCACTGGTAAAAAAGCTCAAGGGCATATCGGTGGTCTCCGCGGTTTTTGTGCTACACCCCGAAAAGATAAAGGGTATAGCAAGGGCTTTGCAGGAATAATCTGAAACGATACGTTACCGAAATCCTCCGAAATGCATCGTGGAAGTCACACTTCGACAGGCTCAGTGTGACAATGGCTGGATTATATCATTTCGACATGGCCTGTCTACCTCATGACAGGCTCAACATGACGACTACACAATGTTATTTGTTATTTGAATGTCACCCTGAACTTGTCGAAGGGTGACACTGTATAATAATCAATACCCTGCACAATATGATTCGTCTAACCTGTTTATCAACAGCCAGACATAGTTGCAGTATTTGTATTGTTTTCAGATGGTTTCAGAAATTATTTTCCCGTTTTTTCGGTGGCCAGGATCATTTTGATATCGAGGTTGCTGCCAACTTGCAGTACATCCACCAAATCCTGAATGGTGAGGCTGGCGTCGGCACGAACAACAATCGTTACATCGGGCAATTGCGATTTGATGGCACCTAGTTCCTTTTCAAGGTCCTGGAAGAGCACCGGCCTTTCGTCGATATAGTACAATTTTTTCCGGGTAATCGACAAGGTCATTTGCTTTTTGGAAATGGTCTGGCTCGAATTGGCTTTAGGCAGAAAAAGCCTGATTACATGAGGGTTGGCAAATGTTGAGACAATCAGGAAGAACAACAGCAGGAAAAACATGATGTCGTTCAGCGAGGCTGTTGCCACCTCGGGCTTGAATTCGTGCCGTCTTTTTATTTTCATGGATTACTTGCTGACGATATTCATAAATTCAAACGCTTCCTCTTCGATTTGTGAAATAAAATGGTCAATGCGCATGTTGAGTACATGATATCCCGTAAAGGCAATAATACCCACAATGAGTCCGCTGCCGCTGGAGATCATTTTTTCGTACAATCCGCCCGATATGATACCAATGCTGATGTTATCGGTAAGTGAAATGTTGTAGAAGATTTTAATAATACCGGAGATGGTTCCGATAAATCCCAGCATGGGCGCTATTCCTGCAATGAGGCCCAGGTAACCCATATGCTTGCTGACCCTTGCAATTTCGATATTGCTCGCCGATTCGAGAGTGCTTTCGATTTCTTTAGCAGGCTTTCCTACTTTGCCGATGACCCTGCGGAAGATGTTGGCATAAGATGTCTGTTCCAGGTCGAGGTGGGTAGTTGCGGACTTAAAATCACCTTTTCGGAGCAGGTCGTTGAAATGTGACACGTATCCAGGATCAATGGCGAGGTTTCTGCGGATATCGAGGTATTTTTTAAAGATCAGGTAAACGGCAATAAATGAAAGTAAAACAATGGGGATGAGTATATAACCACCTTTGAGGAAAAGTGTCAGAAACGATATTTCGCCTGTACTGGTTTTCTGGGCTATTTCCATGGTGTACTCTGTACCCGTTGTCTGTGCAAAAAAGAGAAGCATGTTAATCATACCGTTAGATTTCTGTTCAGCTGTTTAACGTAAAACCTACTAAAAAGGCTACAAAAATATACGAAATGACCCTGTTTTGCAAACCTAAACCGAACCGGATATCAACAATACAGAGCTTTTGGAAAAAAAATTTCAAAGATTATACCCGGTGCAAAACTATATATCGGCAATAGTCAACTCAGCGGCACAAAATTAATGGGCATACGGAACATGAAATTAATGGGGCGTCCATGTATCATACCGGGTTTCCAGGGGGGCATACTTTTGATGGTGCGCACCGCTGCTTCGTCGATTATGGGATTAACGCCCCGCTCGACTTTAACATCCACCACATGGCCGGTTTTGCTTACCACAAAACTGATAATGACCACACCATGTATCTTTTGCCGCATGGCCTGGGCAGGATAGCGCAGGTTGGCCTCGACATAGCGGGTGACATTACCGCCCGAAAACACTGGAATCCGGTCGAAGGGATTGCCATTTGCACCCGTTCCGTCGCCATCGCCCAGCAGAAAGCCTCCAAAAACGGTACTGTCATTTATCATGGTGGTGGTCTCCCCGGTTTGGGCAGCAGCCTCCTCCTCAATGGGTACAGCAGTGTCGGTTCGGGCATCTTCAGTGACAATAAAACCAGTCGCTTTTAATTCTTCTTTACTTATTTGCGCTTCTGCTGTTTCGGCTTCGGGGTCAGATATGGAGCTGATATAGGAACTGAGTTCCTTGGGGCTCAGGAGGTTGGCCGAGGCATCTTTAAGATAAGGACTGTTATATTGGTAAAGATACACCGAAGCATCGCCGGCATCGGAAAGGTACCAGAAATAGCCCAGGGTAATCAGCAGTACAAAGACAAGCGATACGACAAAGCCAATGGCAAGCCGCCGGAAGTAATTCCGCCGGAGCTGATAGGAACCGTATTCCTTGTTACGGTTCTCGAATACCATCTCGTCAATCGTATGCTTTACACCCTCAGTCATGGAATATATACTGCTACAAAATCCGGCGGCATTTAAACGTGTAAAAGTACATAATGCGTTCAAATATCAAACATAAAACCCTGTAATTGATAATCAAAAGCCCCGCTTGTAACGGGGCTTTACTGAATGATTTCCTGTGTTGTCAACTGCCTTATTAACATTGAAATCTGTAATAAACAACATTTTCGGGGAAAGAAACACTGTTTATGGGAACTATTTGTTTGCCTGACTAAGTTAGGCAATAGCCGGCTAATGGTAAAAAAATGAACTGTTAAAGATTGTTAAAAAGCTATCGTTTAAATGGTTATGAAGTATCTTTGTGTGTATGAGCAAGCGATTGATCTGGGTTGTTACCATTTTTATGGGTCTGGCCATGGCCTCACTGATTCTTGTCCAGGCTTATTGGATCAGAAATGCCATACTGGTGAAAAAGAAACAGTTTGATCAGCTGATAACCCGGTCGATGATTGACATAAGAGGTGAGGTGGAGCGGCTTGAGGTGACCAAGATATCCTCGCGGCTTGCCGAATCGTTAATTGCCGACTCGGCTTTTGCCGCACAACTTTTAACCACGGCAGATAACGACGGCACGGCCAAACCCGTGATGGACCCCAACCGGCTTATTCCCGAGGGCGCTGATGAAGAGATTGACATTGACGGCTTACGAAAAAAGGAGGCCAGCCATTGGCTTAACAGTCGCCGCGAGTTTGTCGACCGCGTAATTGGTGCCATGTTTTATGCCTCACCCGATATTGAGAACCGCATCAGCAATACCGAACTCGAAAGCGTGATCCGCCAGGTGTTTACCGACTCGGGCATTGACCTGCCCTTTGAGTATACTGTCATTCGCTGGAACAACGACACAGCATACCATTCCAACGGGTATGATCCTTTTGCCGAAGCTGAGTATTACCGTGTGCAGTTGTTTCCCAACGATGTATATGCCCATGCCAATTACCTGAAACTATACTTTCCCACACAGGATGATTTCTTATTCCGTTCGCTTGGCTACCTTGCCCTCTCTTCGCTGCTGCTCACCCTGGCTATACTGTTCAGCTTTGCCGTTACAGTCTTTATCATGTTCAGGCAAAAAAGGCTTTCGGAGATACGTAGCGATTTTATCAGCAATATGACGCATGAGCTGAAAACGCCCATTTCAACCATATCACTTGCATCGCAAATGCTGGGCGATAATTCAATTCCTGCTGAAGTGAAGAACATAGGGCAGATTTCAAAAATCATATCGGAAGAATGTCGCCGGTTGGGCAGTCAGGTTGAAAAAGTTCTTCAAACTTCGGTGTTTGACAAGGGAAAGCTTAAGCTGCGGACAGATGAGGTTAACATGCACGAGGTAATTGCCGGCGTGGTGGACAACTTTTCCATACAGGTGAAGAGTAAAGGTGGAAAAATTTCCATCCTATTGCAGGCCGAAGATTTTATGCTGCTGGCTGATCAGGTGCATATCACCAATGTCATGTCGAACCTGCTCGACAATGCCATAAAATACTGCAACAAAGAACCGGAAATTGTTGTGGAAACAGCAAATAAAATGGAGTTTCTGATGATTACGGTAACGGACAACGGCATTGGCATTTCACGCAATGATCAGAAGCGCATTTTTGAGAAATTTTATCGGGTACCCACCGGTAATATCCATACCGTAAAGGGCTTTGGGCTGGGCCTGAGCTATGTAAAAATGGTTGTGGAGGCGCACCAGGGATATATCGAAGTGGAAAGTGACTTGTACCAGGGAAGTACTTTTAAAGTATTTTTGCCATTAATTGATCATGAAAACCATGCAAAAAACTAAAATTTTACTGGCCGAAGACGATGAGAATCTGGGTATGCTGTTGCGCGAGTACCTCATTGTCAAATCATACGATGCCGATTGGTTCATAAACGGCGAGAAAGCTTATAAGAGCTTTGTAAAGACTCATTACGATCTGTGCATACTTGATGTGATGATGCCGGTGAAGGATGGCTTCACCCTTGCCCGGGAGATACGCATGACCAATGCCGAGATTCCCATCATTTTTCTTACCGCCAAATCCCTTAAAGAGGATATTATTGAAGGGTTCAAGGCCGGTGCGGACGATTACATTTGCAAACCTTTCAGCATGGAAGAGCTGCTGTTCAGGGTTGAAGCCATTATCAGGCGCACGCGGAAGGATATTGCCGGCGCTGCACAAACCGAGTATAAACTGGGCGATTACATGTTCTACCCCAATACCCAGTTGTTGAAGTATGGAAGTCAGGAACACAAATTGACCACCAAGGAATCAGAATTGCTTAAGCTGTTATGTGCCAATAAGAACACGATACTCGACCGGAATTTCGCTTTGAAAACCATATGGGTGGACGACAATTACTTTAATGCCCGCAGCATGGATGTTTACATTGCCAAGTTGAGAAAATACCTGAAAGAAGATCCCAGTGTGCAGATCATCAATGTGCATGGCAAAGGATTTAAATTGATTGAATCATAAAAAAAAACCCCGTTTCAACAACGGGGTTTTTTTTTACATCATGCCGCCCATTCCGCCGGGACCGCCCATTGGGGGTGCAGGCATTTCTTTTTCGGGTTTCTCTGCCACAACACATTCGGTGGTGAGGAACATACCTGCAATGGAGGCAGCGTTTTCAATAGCAACGCGGGCTACCTTGGTAGGATCAATAACGCCGGCCTTGTACAGGGGCTCGTATTTGTCATCCTGTGCATTGTAGCCGAAATCTTCTTTACCTTCTTTGATTTTTTGTACGATAACCGATCCTTCGAGACCTGCATTTTCAACAATCTGACGCAGCGGCTCTTCGAGTGCCCTTCTGATAATTGATATACCGGTGTCCTGATCTTCGTTATCACCTTTGAGTTTGTCGATGGCCTGAATAGCCCTGATGTAGCCTACACCGCCGCCAGGGATAATACCTTCTTCAACAGCAGCACGGGTTGCGCTGAGTGCATCTTCAACACGGGCTTTCTTTTCCTTCATTTCAACTTCGGAGGCAGCACCTACATAGAGAACGGCAACACCACCAGCCAGTTTGGCAAGCCTTTCCTGGAGTTTTTCACGATCGTAGTCCGAGGTGGTAGTTTCCATCTGCGACTTGATCTGCTTAATACGGCCTTCGATGTTTTTCTTTTCGCCTGCACCGTTTACAATGGTGGTATTTTCCTTGTCAATTACGATCTTCTCGGCTTTGCCCAGCATATCGAGTTTGGCGCCGTCAAGGGTTAGACCTTTTTCTTCGGAAATAACCACGCCACCGGTAAGAATAGCGATATCCTCGAGCATTTCTTTCCGCCTGTCGCCAAAGCCGGGAGCTTTTACGGCAGCAATCTTCAATGAACCTCTCAGTTTGTTAACCACCAGGGTTGCCAATGCTTCACCGTCGATGTCTTCGGCAATGATGAGCAACGGACGGCCCTGCTGGGCAATGGGCTCAAGAATCGGGAGAAGGTCCTTCATGGTGGAGATCTTCTTGTCGGTGAGCAGTATCATGGCGTTTTCCAATACAGCTTCCATTTTGTCAGGGTCGGTTATGAAATAAGCCGAGATGTAACCACGATCGAATTGCATACCTTCAACTACGTCAACATGGGTTTCGGTTCCTTTGGCTTCTTCAACGGTGATAACACCTTCTTTTTTCACTTTGGCCATTGCTTCGGCAATGAGTTTGCCAATGCTGTGGTCGTTGTTGGCCGAAATGGAAGCTACCTGTTCAATTTTGGTAATGTCCTCGCCAACG
>JAFGVG010000030.1 GCA_016938095.1 Bacteroidales bacterium | reverse complement strand
TGTGCGCTTTTTCGTCCTAAATTATTCTTTGCATTATTATGTCGCATGGTAATCCGTAAATTAAATCAATGGATATTCAATATTTCTTCGGGTGTTGATGATTAGTCTTTGTCGAGTTTATACTTGACGATGTCCATACCGAATGAAAGATTCATGTTTTCGAGCAATTCATCAAGTTCGGTAAGCGATTTCTTACCAAAGTTCCTGAATTTCAGCAAGTCGTTTTTATTGAACTTTACCAGGTCGCCCAGTGTTTCAACTTCTGCGGCTTTAAGGCAATTAAGTGCCCTTACAGACAGGTCGAGGTCGACGAGCTTGGTTTTCAGCAACTGGCGCATATGCAGCACTTCCTCATCAAATTCTTCATTGGCGGCTCTTTCTTCCGAGTCGAGGGTAATCTTCTCATCGGAGAAAAGCATGAAGTGGTAAATAAGGATTTTTGCGGCTTCTTTCAGCGCATCTTTCGGATGGATAGATCCATCGGTGGTTATCTCCAGCAAGAGCTTTTCGTAGTCGGTTTTTTGCTCCACACGGTAGTTTTCAACCGAAAATTTCACATTCTTGATGGGGGTATAAATGGAGTCTATGGCAACAAGACCGAATTCAGCATCAAAAGGCTTGTTTTCTTCGGCAGGTACATAACCACGACCTTTGTTGATATGGAATTCCATGCGAAGTTCCACATCTTTTTCCATGTGGCAGATAACCAACTCGGGGTTAAGCACCTCAAAATTGCTCAGGAATCTGTTTAAATCCCCTGCTTTAAAGGTGGTCTGATCCGACAGGGTAACCATGATTTTTTCATCGTTAACATCGTCGACCAGCTTTTTAAACCGGATTTGTTTGATATTGAGAATAATCTCAACAACATCTTCAATAACTCCGGTGATAGAAGCGAACTCGTGTTCGACCCCGTCGATTTTTATAGCTGTTATTGCATGGCCCTCGAGAGATGATAAAAGAATCCTGCGCAGGGCATTACCAATCGTAATTCCATAACCAGGCTCGAGCGGACGAAATTCGAATCTGCCGAATTTATTGTCCGATTCGATCATGATCACCTTATCGGGCTTCTGAAACGCTAAAATGGCCATATTATATAAATTTCAATTATTTAGAGTACAATTCAACGATCAATTGTTCCTTAATGGTTTCAGGAATCTGATCACGTTCAGGACGGTTGATCAGTTTGCCGGCAAGCGATGCCGAATCCCATTCCAACCATGAAACATTTACCCTGCGTGAACCGAGAGCGTTATGAATAACTTCGAGTGACTTTGATTTTTCGCGTACGCCAACAATATCACCAGGCTTAACCGAATACGACGGTATATTCACCACATCGCCGTTAACGGTTATGTGACGGTGCGATACGAGCTGACGTGCACCCGAACGGCTGGGGGAAATACCCAGGCGGTATACTATGTTATCGAGCCGCGACTCAAGGAGTTGCAACAAAACCTCACCGGTAACACCCTTGCTGCGTTGAGCTTTATCAAAAAGATTGGCGAACTGACGTTCGAGTACGCCATAGGTATATTTGGCTTTTTGCTTTTCGCGAAGCTGTACACCGTATTCCGATGATTTCTTGCGTTTTTTGTTCACGCCATGTTGTCCGGGAGGATAATTCTTTTTATCATAGCTCTTATCCGGCCCGAAGATGGGATCGCCAAATTTTCTGGCTATTTTGCTTTTTGGTCCTGTATATCTTGCCATTTCTGATGTAAATATTTAAACTCAATAATCTGCCAAATTCATTAAACCCTTCTTCTTCCGGGTGCCCTGCAGCCATTATGCGGCAAAGGGGTAACATCAACAATTTCGGTAACCTCAATACCTGCGGTATGAATGGTGCGGATTGCTGATTCTCTTCCGGCTCCGGGGCCTTTAACAAAAGCCTTTACTTTACGGAGGCCGAGGTCAAAGGCTGTTTTTGCACATTCGGCAGCGGCAACCTGGGCAGCATAAGGGGTATTCTTTTTTGAACCCTTGAAGCCCATTTTTCCGGCTGAAGCCCAGGAAATAACTTGTCCCTGACTATTGGTGAGTGAAATAATGATGTTGTTGAATGAGGCGTGCACATGTGCCTGACCCACAGGATCAACCTTTACAACCTTTTTCTTAGTGGTTCCAACTTTTTTTGCCATAATTCAATCCTTATTTGGTAGCCTTCTTTTTATTTGCAACTGTCTTCTTTCGTCCTTTACGGGTGCGGGCATTGTTTTTGGTGCTCTGTCCCCTTACAGGAAGTCCAAGACGATGCCGGACACCACGGTAGCAACCGATGTCCATCAGGCGTTTAATATTCAGCTGTACAGATGAGCGAAGTTCACCTTCGACCTTATAATTTTCATTGATCACCTTTCTGATGAGGTTTACCTGCTCATCCGTCCAGTCCTTCACCTTTACACTCTTGTCAACGCCGGCCTTTTCCAGAATTTTCTGGGCAGTGCTGCGCCCCAGACCGTAAATATAGGTCAGGCCTATTTCGCCACGCTTGTTTTTTGGTAAATCGACACCAACGATTCTAGCCATATAGTATTATATTAATAATGTTTAATTTACAATCAGCCCTGACGCTGTTTATACTT
>JAFGVG010000268.1 GCA_016938095.1 Bacteroidales bacterium | reverse complement strand
ATCTGTTCGGCATAAGCCTTCACCAGGTCATCGAATGTTACGGCCCTGAAACCCGGATCGTTTACATCAGGAGACATGGACGCCGTTTTATTGGTAGGGCCAACCGAACCGGCAACATAGCGGGGCTTGTCAGGATGTTTCTGCGTAAACTCATCGGATGCTATGGCAGCTATGCGGGCAGCAGCATAGTTTATTTCGTAAACGAATGCTTCAAGATGATAGTCGGCTTGCGATATCGAGGTGGCGCTGAAGGTATTGGTTTCGATGATATCTGCACCGGCCTCCATATAGTTGATGTGGATCTGCCGTATTAATTCGGGTTTGGTGATGGAAAGCAAGTCAATATTTCCCTTCAGTTCATGTGCGAAATCTGCAAAACGTTCCCCCCTGTAATCGTTTTCGGTAAGACGATATCCCTGCACAAGCACGCCCATTGAACCGTCGAGCAGCAGTATGCGCTCCCTCAGAAGTGTATCGATAGTTGGTTTAGTCATGTCGGGCAATTAAGTAAATACGCATTAAATGCTGTATCTGCGTAAGAAATGCAAAGTTATCCCAAAATAGGGAAATACAAAACAACCGATAGTAGTATACTGCAATGCCTATTGCAGCAGTTGCTTAATGGTTTGCAGGTTTCGTTCGTTGACAATATTTTTACCCTGCGGTGTGTACATGCTCAACAGGATTTCCTGGAAACGTTCGTTTATTTTGGGTCGTACTATTTTCATGGTGCTGTTCAGCAAATGGTTGTCCTCGGTGAATCCTTCGCTGAGTATGGCAAATGTTGCAGGAAGCCATCGGTGCGGAAACATGTCTTCGAATTTACCGCCAGCCAGGAACTGGTCGATCTGCGATTCGATAAGCTGAATAATCTCACGGGCCGCATCCTCGTCGCCTGTATTCATATTCCGCCCGGCAAGCCAGGATTTAAGTGCCGGTACATTGGGGTAAATGAGGGCCGAAGTGTAAGCATTCTGGTTATTGTAAAGCATGCACTGCTCAATGAATTTCGAATGCTGTACCAGTGCTTCTTCAATGCCTTCTGGACTGAATTTTTCCCCGTCATCGGCAATGAGGAGACTTTTAAATCGTCCGAGTACATATAGAAATCCGTCTTTATCCATATATCCCAGGTCTCCGGTATATAGCCACCCGTCTTTTATGGTGTCGGCAGTGGCCTCGGGATTGTTCCAGTAACCCATCATCACGTTTTCACCCCTGATGACAATCTCACCTTTTTCACCCAACGGCAGCTCGTTACCATGGTCGTCACATATCTTCAGATCCATATTGTTTACCAGCGTTCCAGACGATCCGAGCTTGTGTTTCTCAGGATTGTTGGCTGAAATAACGGGAGAAGCTTCTGTAAGTCCATAACCCTGGTACATGGGTATGCCAATGGCATAGAAAAACCTCTGAAGATCAATATCCAGCAATGCCCCTCCTCCAATAAAATACTCGAGCCTTCCTCCAAATCCTTCTCTTACTTTTTTAAACAAAATGACATCAAACAGCGCAAGGAGCGGTTTCAGCAAAAACCTGAAGCCCTTACCCCTGTTCCATCCGTTACCATTGTGCAGGTAGGCCACATTCAGCGCAAAGTTAAAGAGCTTTTCAACCAAAGCGCCTTTATCGCGGATCCCTTTCTCAATATTTTTTTTGAAATTTTTGGCCAGTGCAGGAACACTCATGAGCAGGTATGGCCTGTTTTCTTTAATATTAACCGGAATATTTTTCAGTGTTTCCATGCCTGTTTCACCAACCTGTACCGATGCCATACTGGCACCGCACGACATAAGTGTGTAAATGCCACAGGTATGCGCAAAGGCATGGTCCCAGGGTAATATAAGCAAAGTAGTCCAGTATGGCGGAATTTCAAACAGACTAAGCGATTGTTCAATATTGGCGGTGTAATTCCGGTGACTAAGTATTATTCCCTTGGGATCGGCAGTGGTTCCTGAAGTATAGCAAATATTTGCATAATCGTTTTCAGCAACCGTTGCCCAACGGCTATTGAATTTGGAAGCATCTTTTTCCAACAGGTCTTTACCCATTTGCATAATGGAAGCAAATGAAATCTCCCAGGTTTCGTAATGGGGTTGCGGATCAAGCAGAATTAATTTCTCGAGTTTCGGAAGCGAATCTTTAATCGGAACAATCTTTTTTGCCTGGTGTCGCGAAATGATGATGAATCGTACCCCGGCATGTTCCAGCCTGAACTGTATTTCCCTGGGCTCAGTGAGCTTTATCGAAAGGGGAACATTAATTGCCCCGGCGTAAAAAATTCCCAGCTCACTTACCACCCAATCGTTACGTCCTTCAACAAGCATGGCAATCCTGTCGCCTTTTTCAACGCCCATGGCTACCAAGCCTGCACCAAACTGATGAACTTTTTCGTGAACTTCGTGAAATGTAGTGCCGTAGTACTGGTTGTTTTTTTTCTCAAGGAGACAGACATTGTCCTTATACCTGGCAACACAGTCTTCAAACAAATTGATGAGTGTTTTCATAATGATGCAGGATGGTTAAAATATCCTGCAATATAGAAAAAATCTCAAACCAATGTGCTTTGGCGTGTAGTTAACGTGAGGTGATGGGTATCAGAAGATTTTCAATTTTGTACATAAGCTGTTGAAAATTAGCTGGTTTAGTGATGTATTCATCACAACCGGCTTCATAGCAGCGTTCATATTCTTCGCCATATGCATTGGCAGTATGCACAATAATGGGTAGGTTAGGCCTGAACGATTTGATTTGCCTGATGGCTTCGATACCATCAATGACAGGTAGCTGTATATCCATCATAACGAGGTCGATATGCTCATAATCTCTGCAGAAGTCAACGGCCATCTGGCCATTTAAGGCCCACAACACATTTATTCCGGTTTTTCGCGTCAGGATAAGGTTCAGGTACTTGAAACTAATTTCATCATCTTCCGCTATCAGTATAGTTTTATTAGACCAATCCTTTAACATGCCTTTTTGTTTAATGTTTTGCCTCATATACGTTATCCGGCCGGCCAAAGTAAAAGATACTTGATAAACGAATACCATTTGTGGTTAAACGGTATAATATCCTTGATGAAATTTTATCCCGGTTTCTATGCTGCTTATGTGGTAAAGTCATTGTGCCTGCCTGGAAGTTTTTGTAATTTTTCCAATAAAACCAAGTGGATATGAAAAGTTTATTTAACCCTGCTAGCCGGATACAGGACAAGTTGTACTTTGATGAGTTTGGCGGAGTGAATCCGGCTATAACCGATTCTGCCACCTATACTTTCATGGATCCGGAAACCATGACGGAAACGTTTCTCGGACATACCGAGGGCTGTTTCCTTTACTCGCGACACTGGAATCCCAGCAACAAGTTACTCGCTGATTCATTGGCTGAAATGGAGGACACTGAAGCAGCCTGGGTTACCGCATCGGGTATGGCAGCCATAACCTGTGCTATATTGCAGTGTTGCAAATCAGGAGACCACATTATCACCAGCGTTACCACCTATGGCGGTACTTTTGCTTTTCTGCACAATTATCTGCCAAGGTTTAATATTGAGGTTTCCTTTGTTGATATTACTGATCACAAAAGCGTGATAAACCATATTAAATCCAATACCCGGTTGATATACACCGAATCAATAACTAACCCTTTGTTACAGGTATCGGATATCGGAGCACTTTCGGCTATTGCTAAGGAAAAGGGCATTTTGTTGATGGTCGACAACACGTTCAGCCCTATGATCATCTCTCCTGCCAGGCTTGGAGCCGATATTGTGGTATACAGCCTTACCAAGTTCATCAACGGCCATAACGATTGTATTGCCGGTGCCATTTGCGGATCGGCTGATTTTATCAATGCCTTGTCGAATGTAAATGACGGTACAGCAATGTTGTTAGGCCCGGTGCTCGATCCCATGAGATCTACCTCAATTCTTAAGAACATGCATACCTTGCACATTAGGATGAAGCAACACAGCCATAATGCCATGCAGGTAGCCAAAGCATTTAAGGAAATGGGGCTGAAAGTCAGGTATCCCGGATTACCTGAACATCCGCAGTATAAATTGCTAACATCAATGATGAATGCTGAATATGGATATAGCGGCATGCTGGCCATTGAACTGCCTTCGGTTGAACTGGCCAATGAACTGATGCGGATCATGCAGCTCGAAAAAGTGGGTTACCTGGCTGTCAGTCTCGGTTATTTCAAAACGTTGTTCAGCAACTCGGGTAGAAGTACATCTTCGGAGGTGCCTGTGGAAATACAACGAAAAATGGGACTTGTTGAGGGTCTTGTCAGATTTTCCATCGGCCTCGACGACGATATTGACCGCACCATCGAAAGAATTAAAGAATGTCTGATAAGGTTGAAAATCATATAGAATAGCTATTGGCCTTTGGCCTTTGGCCATTAGCTAACAGCTAATAGCTTTCTTAGAACCTTTTAATGACTTTTTTGTTAATAAGGTTAAAAGCAACGCTATGACATTTACACTTAACATAGGTTCAACGGCGCCTGATTTCAGATTAAAAGCCACAGATGGCAGGCATTACGAAATGGCCGATTTCAATCCATATAAGTACCTGGTGGTATTTTTTACCTGTAATCATTGTCCTTATGTGCTGGGGTCCGACGAGATAACCCGTGAAACTGCTTTGAAATTCCAATCTTCAGGTGTGGGTTTTGTGGCTATCAATTCGAACAGTGCCAATACATACCGCGAAGACGATTTCGATCACATGGTAAAAAGGATGGATCAGTACCGTTTTCCGTGGTTTTACCTGCACGATGAGACACAGGAAACAGCTTTAAAATACGGTGCCCTCAGAACACCGCATTTTTATGTTTTTGATATTGACCGTAGGCTGGTATACACCGGCAGGGGGCTCGATAATCCCCGCGACGGAAGGAAATCATCTGTCAACGACCTCGACCGGGTACTGAGCGAACTTACGACTGGAAATAAAATCAGCGTCACCTTAACCAACCCCATTGGTTGCAATATTAAATGGGAAGGAAAAGAGAAACACTGGATGCCCGAAGCGGCAAAGGACCTGGTTTAAAATATCAGGGCGTTTTATACCCCCTGAAATATTTCATAAATTGCACCCGTTCGTAAGCTGCCGGATTGGTAGAGTTTGAGCGGCTTAATGAGCCTCTGAAATTATCGATGTGGGTCATTTTTTTACTAACCATCCAGTTGTTCAGCTCATCGAGCATTACCTGCACCTGGTCAAAACCGTTTATGTAAATGGTTGAGGCAATTTCCACAGCATGGGCACCTATCAGCAACATTTTTATCAGTGTGGAGCCGTCATGAACACCTGTTGAAGCAGCCAGACTGCATTCGGCCTTCCCGGCAAGAATACCTATCCAACGCAACGACATATAAAAATCGCTAGGATTGCTTAATACGGCACCCGACGTAAACTCCAGGGTATTTATGTCGATGTCGGGGTTGTAAAAGCGATTGAACAAAACCAGGCCATTGATTCCGCTGGCTGAAATCTGGTGCAGAAAAGATGCGAGATTTGAAAAGTAAAAGCTGAGCTTAACAATAACAGGAATGCTTACCTGTTGCATTACTTGCCGTATGATATCGAAGTATACCTGCTCGTTTTCCGGCGCTGTACGATTGAAATCGCTTGGGAGCACAAAAATATTGAGTTCTATGGCATCGGCTCCTGCCTGCTGCAGCTGCCGGGGAAAATAAGTCCACTGCGATGCTGTGAGACAATTGATACTAGCAATAATGGGAATGGAAACGTTTTGCTTTGCCTCGCGGATACGCTGCAGGTAACCCAGGGTGACTTCATCCGGAGATTCCATGAAATCGTAAAATTCAAGTGTTTCGGGGTAAAGAAAACCCTCCGAACTCATGCGTTTCATGCTGGCATTCATT
>JAFGVG010000267.1 GCA_016938095.1 Bacteroidales bacterium | reverse complement strand
TATAATAATGTCACCCCTTCGGGGTTGGTTTTTTATATGCTATTGACCCACACCGCAAACGTTTGCAATCTGGTACTTCATAACTTTTTTAAGGCCGGGATAAAAAATTATCAATCAAATAGTTGCAAAACGTATTTCTTTGTGTTATTTTTGATTCTGATTATTCCCGATAATCATTAATTGTTGTTGATCTCTGATTCTGTTGCACAACAGACAGGGATTTTTGTTTTTACACCCCTGTACAACCTGTTAAAACATCACTGATGAATAAACCTAAACTTAGCTTTTGGCAAATCTGGAACATGAGTTTCGGATTCCTGGGTATCCAGTTCGGATTTGGACTGCAAAATGCCAACGTGAGTCGCATTTTCCAAACCCTTGGTGCTGAAATCGACAATATTCCCATATTGTGGATTGCCGCACCGGTTACCGGACTGATTATGCAGCCTATCATCGGACATATGAGCGACAAAACCTGGGGAAAATTGGGTAGACGCAGACCCTACTTCCTGGTAGGGGCACTGCTAGCCTCCATAGCACTGATCATCATGCCCAACTCCCCTGCCCTTTGGTTTGCCGCTGGTATGCTTTGGATCATGGACGCTTCCATCAACATTTCCATGGAACCATTCCGTGCCTTTGTTGGCGACATGCTGCCCGATGAACAACGAACCCTCGGATTTACCATGCAGAGTTTTTTCATTGGCATCGGGGCTTTTGTGGCATCGTGGCTGCCCTACATGTTGGCCAACTGGCTGAACATTCCCAACACGGCTCCGGAAGGACAAATACCACAAACGGTAATTTATTCATTTTACCTCGGCGGAGCAGTGTTTTTGCTGGCCGTATTGTGGACCGTTTTCACTTCCAGGGAATACTCTCCCGAGGAGATGAAACAATACCAATCGGTGATTGACCTTGAATCCCGGGAAACCGAAACTTGTGAACCTGCCAAAAGTTACCTGAATCGTGGCATTATATGGACCCTCGCCGGCATTGTACTGGCTTTACCGATTTACTATTTCGCCCTCGAGAAAGAACTCTACATCCTGTCGGGTGGCCTGGCGCTTTTTGGCATATTGCAATTGGTTACTTACGGGTTGGTGCAGCAGAACAACAACGGTAACGGACTGGTTAGTGTGATCACCGACCTGTACCGGATGCCCCGTACCATGTCGCAGCTGGCCGTTGTTCAGTTCTTCTCATGGTTTGCTCTTTTTTCGTTATGGATTTATGCCACCCCGGCCTTGACCGAACACCTTTACGGAACAAGTGATACAAGTTCGGCTGTGTACAACGAGGGAGCAAACTGGATTGGCGGTATGATGGGTTATTACAATCTTTTTGCAGCTGCCTTTGGTTTGTTCTTCCTTCCCTGGCTGGCAAAAATCACCAACCGGAAAGTAACCCACATGGTGGGTCTTACCATTGGCGGTTTGAGCCTGATATCGCTGTACTTTCTAACCGACCCGCACCAGATGATCTATTCCATGATTGGCATAGGACTGGCCTGGGCCAGCATCCTGTCGATGCCCTATGCCATACTTACCGGTTCACTGCCACAGGCCAAAATGGGAGTTTACATGGGAATATTCAATTTTTTCATTGTCATCCCCCAGATCCTGGCAGCCACACTCCTCGGCTTTATGGTAAAAGCCCTGTTTAACGAGAAAAGTATTTATGCACTGATCGCCGGAGGTATTTCCATGATCATTGCAGCTGCATGCGTAACATTTGTAGATGACATCAAAAGCAAACTGGTTGTAAAATGAACATTAGAGCCTGCTTATTCGACCTCGATGGTGTACTTGTAGATACCGCGCGCTTTCATTACCTGGCATGGAAACAGCTGGCAGGCAGGCTTGGGTTCGACTTTGCCGAAACCGATAATGAAAGACTGAAAGGGATCAGTCGTATGGATTCCCTGGAAATACTGCTCTCAATTGGGAATGTTCAACTCACAACCGGGGAAAAGAAACAATATGCCGAAGAAAAGAACCAGATCTATTTGCAATATGTCAGTCAAATGACACCGGGTGATATATTGCCCGGCGTAAACTTCTTTCTTAAAGAACTTAAAGCCAATAACATATTTGTCGGACTGGGTTCAGCCAGTAAAAATGCCAGGTTAATACTGCAAAAGACCCATCTCGAAGCAATGTTTGACGTAGTGATTGATGGGAATCTTATCAGTAAGGCCAAGCCCGATCCGGAGGTTTTTTCACTGGGAGCAAGATTGCTGGAAGTTGATGCCCGCGAAACTGTGGTTTTTGAGGATGCTGTGGCAGGTGTACAGGCTGCACACAATGCCGGTATGAAATGCATAGGCATTGGTTCACCCGAAATGCTGGCTGAAGCTGATTTGGTATTTCCGGGTTTTGAGAACCTGAAACTGGCGGACATCCGCTTTGTGTAATCCGCCTTTTTTGATTTTTTGTAAACGTTTGAATGAATACTGCACATGAAAGCATATTATAAGGTCGACGAATGGCGTGTTATTGAGGAAGGATTCGACCCGCTTCATCATGAAGCGTCTGAAAGCATATTCAGTCTGGGAAACGGCCACATGGGCCAGCGTGCCAATTTTGAGGAAAAATATTCAGGAAAATCCCTGCAGGGAACCTATATAGCCGGAATTTACCACCCCGATAAAACCAGGGTCGGCTGGTGGAAAAACGGTTATCCCGAGTACTTTGCCAAGGTACCCAATGCACCCAACTGGACAGGCATTCGTATTATTGCCGGTAAAGAAGAACTGGACCTTCATACCTGCAAAACCAGTGAATTCATCAGGGAACTGGATATGCAGCATGGCTGTCTCAACCGCTCATTTGTGGCAACTTTCAGCTCGGGTAAAAAAATGAGGGTTGTGGCCCGCCGGTTTTTAAGCATGGCCGAAGACGATATTGGTGCCGTTCGTTATGCTGTTACACCAGTCAACTTTGATGGAACCATCGAAATGATCCCCTTTCTCGACGGCAATGTAATCAACCGCGATACCAACTACGACGAGCAATTCTGGGACATTATCGAAAGCGGCGTTAAAGAAGATACCGCCTATCTCAGGTCGCGCGTTCGGAAATCGGGCTTTGAGGCCGGATATGCCATGCAATACACGGTTGAAGTAAATGGTAAGCCGGCTAAAACAGTTGTTGAACCTTTGCAGCAACCCGGGTATAACGGATTCCATCTAAAAATAAAAGCCCGCGCCAACGAGGAGGTTGTGCTGTACAAATATGCTGCCATCCTGAGTTCGCTCGACCATAAACCCGATTTACTAGTAAAAAACAGTATTGAACGGGTGACAAAAGCAGCCCGGAAAAAATTCGACAAGTTGTATGACAATCATGTAGCCATCTGGGAAAAAAACTGGGCACAAAGTGATATTATCATTAAAGGCGACGCTGCTGCCCAACAGGGTATACGTTTCAATATTTTCCAGCTCAACCAGACCTATACCGGTAAGGACGAGCGCCTTAACATAGGCCCTAAAGGCTTTACAGGCGAAAAATATGGTGGCAGTACTTACTGGGATACCGAAGCCTTTTTGATACCCTTTTACCTGAGCACAGAACCCCCCGAAGTTGCACGTAACCTGTTGATATACCGATTTAAGCATCTGCAAAAAGCCATTGAAAATGCAGAAAAGCTTGGATTCAATGCCGGAGCAGCCCTTTATCCCATGGTTACCATGAACGGGGAAGAGTGTCACAATGAATGGGAAATAACTTTCGAAGAAATCCACCGGAATGGAGCCATTGCCTTTGCCATTTACAATTACATCCGGTACACCGGCGATAAGGATTACCTGGCAGAATACGGACTGGAAGTGCTGATAGCCTTGGCACGTTTCTGGCGACAGCGTGTTAACTGGTCCGATGTAAAGGGAAAATACGTTATTCTGGGGGTTACCGGTCCTAACGAATACGAAAACAATGTCAACAATAACTGGTATACCAACAAGATGGCCGCCTGGACACTGCGATATACCATTGAATGTCTCGACTATGTTATGGACGAACATCCGCTACAATACCAGCGGATTGTTAAAAAAACGCATTTATACTACGATTCGGAAACCTCTTCGTGGAAAGATATTATCAAACACATGTATTTCCCCATGCTCGATGAAAGGGGTATCTTCCTGCAGCAGGATGGCTACATGGACAAAGAACAACGGATGGTGGCCGAACTTTCGCCCAAAGAAAGACCCATAAACCAACATTGGTCGTGGGACCGTATTCTCAGATCGGTGTTCATTAAACAAGCCGATGTGCTGCAGGGCATATTCTGCTTCGAAGATGAGTATACCACCGATACCATACGCAGGAACTTCGATTTCTACGAGCCACGTACCGTGCATGAATCTTCGCTTTCGCCCTGTATTCATTCCATCCTGGCCAACCGTATCGGCGAAGTTGAAAAAGCCTATGATCTTTACCTCAGGACTTCGCGCCTGGACCTCGACGATTACAATAACGAGGTGGCAGAAGGACTGCATATCACCAGCATGGGTGGAACCTGGATGTCGATGGTGATAGGCTTCGGCGGCATGCGCATTAAAGAAGGCATGCTCACCTTCACTCCAAATCTACCGCATAAATGGAAACTCATATCGTTCAACATCCAATTCCGCGGAAGAATTCTGAACGTTACCATCTCTGAAAATAAAACCAGTGTGAAACTGGTGAAAGGTGAAAAACTTCAGGTTGAAATTAACGGTAAACTTGTAAATTGTACACATGAAAATAATCTGCTGACATGAAGAATAAGAACTTTCTTATTATCCTCACCCTTCCCTTGCTGCTTTTTTTGGTAACCCTCCGCACTGTGGCGTGCGAATACGAGTTAAAGCATGTAGATCCGCCTATGTGGTGGACGGGAATGAATAATACCGAGCTTCAACTGATGGTGCATGGCGATCAGATTGCTGACCTGACCCCTGAAATTGTTTACCCGGGTATTACCATCCGTCACGTTACCCGCACATCCAACAACAATTACCTGTTCATTACGCTGGATATAAGCGGAGAAACAAAACCCGGTACCGTGAATATTGACTTCATGAAAGGGAAGAAGCGATTGGTTACCCATCCTTACACACTGAATGAACGCGAAGAAGGTTCAG
>JAFGVG010000266.1 GCA_016938095.1 Bacteroidales bacterium | reverse complement strand
TGGGCGATTTAAGCGCGCATTCGGTGGATGCCACGCGTTTTGTAACCGGACTGAAATTTCAGGAAGTAACAGGGAATCTTCAGACACTGATAAAGGAACGCCCGTTCGATGGGAATAATCCTGATGGACCGAAAGGTAAAGTTACGGTTGATGATGTGGCCCAGTTTCTTGTAAATTTTGAAGGCGGCGCTACCGGTTGTTTCGAATCGACGCGCCTCGCTACCGGACGCAAAAATTACAACACCATTGAAATTAATGGCGAAAAAGGTTCCATTTTCTGGAATTTTGAAGACCAGAATTACCTGCTTTTTTACGATAATAAACAGTCGTCCAAAGAAGCGGGATTCAGAAAAATAAATGTGACACATGATGTTCATCCGTACAATGGCGGATGGTGGCCTCAGGGGCACGGCATCGGTTACGCCGATTCATTTGTTATTGAAGTAGCCGAATTTATCCGTTCTATCGTCGGGGAAACTGATTTCAGTCCCGATTTTGAAGATGGTGTTAAATGCCAGGAAGTGCTGGAAGCTGTAGCTCAATCGTCCGAACTTCGTACATGGATAGAGGTGTAGATTAAACGAGGCGCAAAAATATAATGTATGCTGAAAACAAGTAAAAACAACCTGCCGCGGGTGATTATGTTGTCGGCGGTTGCATCGCTGGGAGGATTTCTTTTTGGATTTGACAGCGGAGTGATAAACGGAACAGTCGATGCGCTTCAGCGAGCATTTAACTCGGATGCGATCGGGACAGGTTTTAATGTGGCTTCCGTCCTTTTAGGCTGTGCAACCGGCGCCTTTTTTGCCGGTATGCTGGCCGATAAGTTTGGACGTAAATATGTATTGATTGCTGCCGGGCTGGCATTCATTATCAGCGCCTGGGGGTCGGGTATCTCTTCCAGCTCAGCGGAGTTTGTTGTTTACCGGCTGCTAGGCGGCTTGGCCGTTGGAGCTGCCAGCATTCTTTCACCTGCCTATATTGGTGAAATTGCTCCCCCCAATATTCGTGGCCGGCTTATTTCATTGCAGCAACTGGCTATCGTTTTGGGGTTGTTTTTTGCTTTCTTCAGTAATTATAATCTCGCTACTGCTGCCGGCAGTACCTCTTCCGAATTGTGGTGGGGCTTCGATGCCTGGCAATGGATGTTCTGGATAGAACTAATCCCGGCATCGGTATTTTTTATCTGCCTGTTGTTCATTCCCGAATCGCCACGGTACCTTGTGGCAGTCAATAAAGCTGAAAAAGCTACAAAAGTTCTGGCAAGTATTACAAACCTGGAGAATGCAAAAAAACAAGTGGAAGAAATCAGCAAAACAGTTCTCCACGAAAGAAAGCCCAGGTTTTCAGACATCATTAATAAAAAAACAAAAAAGATACATCCTATTGTTTGGATAGGGATCGGATTGGCCATGCTCCAAACTTTTACCGGAATAGATGTGGTGTTTTATTACGGTTCGGTATTATGGCAGGCAGCCGGATTTACCGAAGCAGATGCCCTGCTAACCAATGTAATTATCGGAGGTGTGAATATTGGATTCACCATATTGGCAATCTTTCTGGTTGACCGTATCGGAAGGAAACGGCTGTTGTTGATCGGGGGATTGGGACAGGCGGTGATGCTTTTGTTGCTGGCTGTTGTATTTACAGTCAGCGCCGAAGAAGCGTCGCAGGGAATGGAAATGAGTGGTTCAATGGGAATTATGGCGTTACTGGCTGCCATTGGCTTTATTGCATTTTTCGGATTAACATGGGGCCCTGTTATGTGGGTTATGCTGGGCGAAATGTTTCCCAACAAATTCAGGGGCACTGCACTGGCTTTGGCCGGCATGTCCAATTGGCTGGCAAATTTCCTGGTTACCATCACCTTCCCTGTTTTGCTGGCTAATATTGGCCTTGGCATGTCTTATGGTATATATGCCGCGTTCGGTATTGTAGCCTTTCTTTTTGTTTCCAGGTATGTGAATGAAACCAAAGGAAAAACGCTGGAGGAGATTTCTCTTGAGCAGGAATAGGTTTTTACCGGCTTGATTTATAAATAATTTTGAAGATTTATGGAGCGGTGTGTGATTTTTGATATGGATGGTGTAATCATTGACAGTGAACCTATTCATCAGGAATGTGAGAAAAGAATATTCAATTTGCTGGGCATTACTGTGTCTGATGAAGAGCACAGCACATTGACAGGAGCTACAGATGAAACCATGTGGTCCGGGCTTGGAAAACGGCACAATCTGCCATTAAGTGTTGCAGAGGCCATACGGCTTAAAAAATCAATCTACCTGGAACATTTAATGCGGGAAACATCTATCGAGCCTCTGCCTGACGTTGCTCAACTAATTGTTAATCTGCATAAACACGGTTTCCTGCTGGCAGTAGCATCTTCTTCTCCACATGAACAAATTGATTTTATTCTGAAAAAATTTGAACTCAGTCGCTATTTCCATGCCATTGTAAGCGGCGAAGATGTCGAGGCCGGCAAGCCCCATCCCGAAATATTTCTGAAGGCTGCAGATATGCTTGGCGTGACTCCTGATTCATGCCTGGTTATTGAAGACTCGCACAACGGGGTAACGGCAGCCAAAAGAGCCGGCATGAAATGTATCTGGTTTATAAATCCGAATTCAGGTAATCAGGATTTAATAGGCAAAGTGGATTTGTTGATT
>JAFGVG010000265.1 GCA_016938095.1 Bacteroidales bacterium | reverse complement strand
GTTTTATTTTTTCTTTTTCTTTCCTGAATCTTCCTTTTCATCTTCTGCAGGAGGGTTAGCAACAGCATCATATTTGGCCTGGGCTGCTTCGAGTGCTGCCTGGGCTGTCTCTAAGGCATCTTCAGCTGTCTTTTTTGATGTTTTTCCTTTGCTAATATTTGCGTTACCGGTAGTTGCTTTCTTGTTGGCAACTTTAAGCCTGTTGTCAAGGCTTTTTGAGTCTGCCATGTGTTTGGTGTCTAATCCCTTAAGATCGTTTTTTGCCTGAGTCGCCTCATCTTTGTCTTTGGAATTGATAAGTTTATTCAAAGGCTTTTTATTAACTGCATATTCTTTGTCAAGAGCTTTCCTCTCACTATCAATTGCTTTAATCTCGGCCTTTGCATCATTGATCAGTGTAGTTCCTGATTCTATAAGGGAATCCGCTATCGCAAGCTTTCTTTCATTCTTGGCTACATTGTTTTTAGCATTGGTTACTCCAACTTCGAGTTTTTTAAGTATGGCGGCCTTATCGGCCTGAGCGCTGGTGAATGCAGGCAACATGAAAAACAAAGCCATGAACAGACAAACAGACGAACAATTAGCTTTTTTCATAAGGCAATAAGTTTAAAAAATATTATATGAATCAAATCAATCATGAAGTGCAATCCTAAGTTATTGAACAATTTTTACAATTCAAATTTCTGTTGAATAATTGTATATACGGGATAAAACAGGGTTTGTTATTCAAGTACATTCATGGCAGATATTGCTGAAACCGTTGTATAGAAGCTTCCCTCATTTTAAATGCTACTTCTGAAGCCTCTATTGTCATTTTTTGTATTGTGAAAAAATTAAGAATCGTTGGGCAGTACTTAAATGTTCCATCTTAATAATGCATTGCAGAATTATCTGTATCCTCTTACGGTTGATATGAGAAAGAGCTGGTGGGATTACTGGCGGGATTACTTGCGTGATCCCTGGCGGGGGGAATCCTTGCAACAGAAAAACAATCCCACCGGTGCTTCGCACTGGGGATCGGGATTACTTGCGTGATCCCTGGCGGGGGGAATCCTTGCAACAGAAAAACAATCCCACCGGTGCGAAGCACCGGTTAGGGCTTTTAAATTTTACAGGGACTTCAAGCGGGGCTTGAGTCCCTGTAAAATTTAAAACCCCATTCCGCCTTTGGGCGGAATGGGATTGTTTTTCTGTTGCGGAGAGAATGGGATTCGAACCCATGAACCGCTTTTGGCGATTACACACTTTCCAGGCGTGCGCCTTCGACCACTCGGCCATCTCTCCAAAATTACCCGACTTTTTGGGCGCGTAAAAATAGTAAAAAAATCAACAACCTGATGATTAAACGGTCATTTCTCCACGCAACGACATGCTAAGGTGTTTCACAATCCATGCCGGATCGTCGCTTACACCTGTGAGGTACATCAGCTTGGTGACCGCGGCTTCGGTGGTTATATCACGACCGTTTACCACACCGGCAACGGCCAGGCGCCGACTGGTTTCGTACATGCCCATTTCTACACTGCCGGTGTTGCACTGCGTGACATTCATTACAATGATCCCTTGCCCGCAGGCTTCTTTAACCAGTTGTATAAACCAGTCGTGTTCCGGCGCATTACCCGCACCAAATGTTTCGAGGATCACCGCCCTGATACCGCCTATTGAAAACGCCGATTCCACCACCTGCCGGCTGATGCCAGGGAACAGCTTCAGAATCAGTAAACGCTCATCAAGCTTTTGGTGAACAATCAATGGTTCGTGTGTGGCATACCTTATGGCACTGTAATTATAGCGTATATGTACGCCGCTTTCGGCTAACGGCGGATAATTGCCAGACATGAAAGCGTTGAAGTCCTCTGTGTTGTTTTTGGTTGTGCGGTTACCACGGTATAACCTGTTCTCGAAAAATATGCCCACCTCGGGAACCAGGGGTTCCCCGTTTTTGACGGCCGCGGCAATTTCAACCGATGAAATAAGGTTTTCCTTGGCATCGGTACGCAACGAGCCTATGGGTAACTGCGATCCGGTAAAAATCACCGGCTTACCCAGGTTCTCCAGCATAAAGCTGAGCGCTGATGCCGAAAAAGCCATGGTGTCGGTTCCATGCAGCACAATAAATCCGTCGAAACTATGGTAGTTTTGCTCAATGATACCGGCAATTTTAATCCAGGCATCGGGACTGATATTCGAGGAGTCGAGAGGCGGATTAAAAGCATAGGAACTCAGGTTGAAACCAAATTTTCGCAATTCAGGCACTTCCTCAAGAATATTGTCGAACCTGAATGGTTTCAGGGCACCGGTGTCCTGATCCTGCACCATGCCAATGGTGCCGCCGGTATAAATAAAGAGGATGGATGTTTTTTTGTTATCGGCCATATTACAGTGAAAAAAGTTCCAGGGCGTTTGTAGTGGTTACGCGGGCTACTTCTTCCAAAGGTACATTTTTTATCTGTTCAATGGCACGGGCAATATAGGGAATATAACTGCTTTCGTTTCGCTTACCGCGAAAGGGAACCGGGGTAAGGTAGGGCGAATCGGTCTCCAGCACCAGGTGTTCGAGTGCAATTGTTTTAATTACCGCAGGAAGGGTGGAGTTTTTATAGGTTACAATGCCCCCGATCCCCAATTTGAAACCCATGCCGGTGATCTTTTTTGCCAATTCGGGGCTTCCGGTATAAGCATGAAAAATACCTTTTAACCCCTTGTTTTTATAACTTTCGAGGATTTCCATTATTTCAGGGAACGATTCCCGGGCATGGATCACTACCGGCAGTCCATGATCAAGCGAAAGATCGAGCTGTCGCGTAAACACCAGCTGTTGTTCGCGTAGATGTTCCTTATCCCAGTAGAGGTCGATCCCAATTTCGCCTATGCCAACATACCCGCCTTTTTGCATTTCGTTTTCAATGGCAGCCATAGCGGTTTCATATTGCGCGTTTACCGATGTGGGGTGCAAACCCATCAGGGGATAACATACTCCGGGAAAAGAGGAGGCCATGCTGTTCATGGCGGCTATGCTTGAGCTATCGATATTGGGCAGGATAATTTTGCCTACGCCATAATGCAAGGCCCGTTCCACTACCTCAGCCCTGTCGGCATCGAACTCGGGCAGGTATAAGTGCGAATGAGTGTCAATAAAATCAATCATGCTGCAATACAATCAGGTCAGTTGATACACTTTTCCGGGCAGACACCTGACAATGCCCTTAAATTCGAGGTTCAGCAACAGGGCTGATACCTTGCTCACGGTCATGTTACTTTTGATGGCCAGGTGATCGATGGAGGAAGAAGGCTCGGCCTGTAACAGCCCTGTGAGAAGCTTTTCCTCGTCAGTTAATGCGTTAAATAATTCCTTTTGCACGCCTGTTTCTTTGGTACTGGTTTTTTGCCAACCCATCAGGTATTCGAAATCGCTAAGCGACTCGACAAGCGCGGCACGGTTTGTTTTAATCAGCCGGTTGCAACCGGTGGAGTATTTGTCGTTAACGCGACCGGGAAACGCGAAAACATCGCGGTTGTATGAATTGGCAATATCGGCCGTGATGAGCGCACCTCCTTTTTCTCCCGATTCCGCAACCAGTGTGGCATCGGCAAGTCCGGCAATAATTCGGTTCCGCTTTACAAAATTAGGAGCTTCGGCTTTTTCGTCGTGCCGGAATTCGGTAATAAGGGCGCCTTTTTCAGCTATCTGCCGGGCTGTATCACGGTGTTCGGCGGGGTAAATGGTGGTAAGTCCGTGCCCCAATACTCCCGCGGTATCAAGATTATGTTTTAACGCAGACTTATGAGCCGTTATGTCAATGCCAAAGGCCATGCCGCTCACAACAAGCACATCGGGATGACTGGCAGCGAGTTCTTCGACAAAATCGCGTGTCATACTGCGCCCGTAATCGGTGGGGTTGCGGGTGCCGACAATACTGATGATCTTCTTCCGGTTCAGCTCAGTGCTGCCTTTGACATAAATGATTACCGGGGCATCTTCGCATTGCTTCAGCCTCTCGGGATAACCGTCGTCGAGGTAAAACAAGGCCTGTATCCGATGCCGGGTGATGAATTCAATCTCCCGGTCGGCAATATCCAGGTCGCGATGACCCGATATATGATCGATCAGCTTTTGGCCAATACCGGGAATTTTGGCCAGGCGGGCCTTCTTTTCAGTAAAAACACCTTCGGCGCTTCCGCAGTATGCGATGAGCCTTTTGGTGAGCACCGGTCCTATTTTGGGTATCAGGCCAATGCCTATTTTATAACGTAACGATTCGGGAAGAGGGGTTGGTGCTGACATCCTTTAACGGCTTTCATGGCGTGTTTTAAGTTTATTGAGCGAGTATATCAGTGATTCGCGTTCGTCGGGGCTGAGCGCCGTAATGGAAACCGGCGGATACCTGGCGATGCTTTTCCCGGAGTGTTTCATCAGCGTAAGTGTTTCACGATAGCGCATAAAGAAGGCGCTCAATTGGTATCCGGCAAAGTCCCTTTTGGGGATTTCAATGGAATTTTTTTTGGAAGTGAAAACACCCGGAGAAAAATAACGCAGGATGATCTTGTCCGATTCGTCGCTGAAATAAATGTAATTGTAGTTCCGGAATGATTCGTAAAAAGCATAAATCATGTATGCAATGGCAATGAAAATGGCCAGCAGATTGTTACTAAGCCCAGGGATCAGGTCGTGACTGAACGGAATAAAAAGCAGGACACAAATAACCAGTGCCAGGATGATCAGGGCAATGAATTTCCCCAGGTTTTTACGAAGGATGGTTTTTTTAATGTCAATAATCATGGTTCAAAAGGCTTTACCCAAAGGTATAATATTACCGAAAACCCGCAACATTTTAATACCGGTGAATTGGAAATGGACCTTTCGGGTCTTTATATACAACAGAAAATCAGCATCATCGTATTGCTGTTCATAATAAAACAGTATTGTATCGGGAACTATTGTTAAGGATTCCGTAGTTTTGGACACCCATAAAATGATAAAACAGGAAATCATGAAAACCAAATTTTACCAACACCATAGTTTTCTGGCCATTGTCATCTTTGGCCTTATCACAGGCTCCTGTACTCCTGCCTATATTCCTAATGTGGTGAATTCGCCGATGTTTTCCAACAAGTACGAGTTTAATGCTTCGCTTCATGGCGGCATTTCGGGTTTCGATGCGCAACTGGCCTATGCCGTCACCGATCATTTTGGCATTATGACAAATGGCAGCTTTGCTGACCGGACCAGCGATTCAACCGATAATTTTCATAAGCATAGTTTTGTAGAAATGGGTGCTGGCTATTTCGATAAAATTGGCCCAAACGGCAGGTTTGAAGTATATGGCGGATTTGGTATGGGCCGGGTGCAGGCGTTTTACGAAAATGAGATATGGTATGATTTTGCCAGGGTAAAGTATCGCCGGTTTTTTATTCAGCCCGCCATAGGCGCAGCTTCCGGTGTATTCGACGGCAGCTTTGCCACAAGGCTGGTTGTAACAGATTTTTACCAGGGCTCAGCCAAAAACACCGGCGTATTTATTGAACCGGTAGTTACTGCCAAGGTTGGCTATAAATATGTGAAATCGGTGTTTCAACTTGGATTTTCGGTTCCATTGAACGGGCATGAGGTGGATTACGAGTACCAGCCTTTTATTTTTACGGTGGGTATACAGGCCAATATTGGCAGGATTTTTAATGAATAATCACCGACCAGGGGTTGCGTTAAAAGTCTTTCCGATTGTCATTGCGAAAGACTACCCCGAAAAACGGGTCATACTTCATAATGACAATAATATTTTGTGTAAATTGCATTGTTACCCAATTGCTCATTGTTCATTGTTCATTGTTCATTGTTCATTGTTAATTGTTCATTGTTCATTGCTAATTGTTAATTGTTCATTGCCCATTGCTTATTTTTATTGCACATTGTTAATTGCTAATCGTTAATTAACCATATTGTTCCCATGAAATACTTAACCTTATTGTTGGTTTTGCCACTGATGCTGGGTTGCAAACCCTCAACCATCCGCGAAGAAGCGCCGTGGATCCCCCTTTTTAACGGCACAAATCTAGAAGGGTGGGACCTGAAGATCACCGGCCACCCGCTGAATGAGAATTACGCTAATATTTTCAGCGTGAAGGACAGCATACTGGTAGTGTCGTATAATCAACTCGACAGTTTCAGGGGTGAATTCGGCCATCTTTTTTATCGGCAGCCCTTTTCGCATTACCGGCTCAGGCTAGAGTACCGGTTTACGGGCGAGCAATGCCCCGGAGGCCCCGATTGGGGGTTACGAAACAGCGGGGTTATGGTACATGCCCAGTCGGCCACCAGCATGGAACTGAACCAGGATTTTCCGGTTTCGGTTGAAGTGCAGTTTTTAGGCGGTCTGGGGACAGGGGAGCGTTCCACCCTCAATGTATGTACCCCCGGCACCGATATTGACTTTAACGGGCAAACGGTAGAAGGACACTGCACCAATTCACAGTCGAAAACCTATCATGGCGATCAGTGGGTGAAGGTTGAAATTGTAGTATTGGGCGACAGCGTTTTCCATCATATTATCGAAGGCGACACGGTGCTTACCTATACCCATGCCCGTATAGGTCCCTCCATGAAGCCCGAAGGTTATCCGGTGGCCGATGGTACCCCGTTAAAGGAAGGATATATTGCCCTGCAGGCCGAAAGCCACAATGTGGAATTCCGTAACGTGGAGTTGCAGGAGATAACTAAGTAGTGTCTGTCCATAAAGTCCCATTTGCTGCGTTACGCTTGTCCGAAAATTGCTCATTTACGAATAGTAAACTCCGCATTTTCGGAC
>JAFGVG010000264.1 GCA_016938095.1 Bacteroidales bacterium | reverse complement strand
TGTTCAGGCCGCCTTATGGCGTGACAAATCCAACGGTAGCCAAAGCCATTCGGTTCATGAAATACCTGACAATAGGATGGAGCCTGAAGTCGCATGATACCGTTGTGCACGATGAACTGTTGCTATTGAATAACCTTACCACCCGGGTGAACAGAGGCGACATAATACTGTTGCACGATAACCGCACCCTGAATGTGAAGGTGCTTGGACTTTTTATTCAATTCCTCAGGGATAAGGAATTTTCCATATCACGACTGGATGATTTAATTAATTGCAAAGCTTATGTATAGCGTATTGTTTACTTTGATTGCGATAACCTGCACAACCTTTTCACTTTTGGCTCAGAAGCCTTCTGTGCCAATGAAGGATGTCCGGGGGTTTAAAGAAAAGCTGGTGAATATGACCCAAAAGGTATCTACCATTGAAAGTGATTTTGTTCAGGAGAAAAACCTGAGCGTGCTTTCGAACAAAATCATATCGAAGGGTCATTTTTGCTATAAAAAAGATAATAATATCCGGTGGGAATACCAGCAACCTTACCGGTACCTGATCATCATCAGTAATGGTAAAATATTTGTACGTGATGACAACGCCCAGAAGCAATACGATATTCAGTCGAATAAGATGTTCCAGGAGATGAATAATTTTATCAGCGGCTGTATACAAGGCGATATTTTGCACAATGACCGCGATTTTACCATCAGCTACTTTGAGGACGAACGGCATTACTTTGTCAGCTTGGTTCCCAGGGCTGAATCGATGCGCAACATGCTCAATGAGGTTCAGATATGGTTTAGCCGGACCGATTTTACGGTTACACGCATCAATATGGTAGAACCAGGAGGTGATTATACCAACATTGCATTTTCCAACAAAAAACTGAATACCGACATTCCTGCAGAAAAATTCAACTTTAAATAGTGGTGTGACCCACAGGCTTAACCATAAAAGAATAAGGCAGTTGGTCCTAAAACCACTGCTGCCAGTTTTGCTATCGCTGCTTTTAACAGGGTGTGCCGTTTCGGTTTTTCAGGGCTATAAACCCGTTGTTTCAACGGGTGCTTTTACACCCGAATCGTGGTTTTGGGCTGACTCGGGGCATTTTCTCTTCAATGCGCATATTCGTGTTTTTGATAACCATTTCAGTGGACTGATGGTAGTTAAGCCCGAGGCAACCGACCATTACCGGGTGGTATTTATTACAGAAGTGGGTCTTAAGGTTTTCGATATGGAGTTTCTTCCAGGAAAGGAACCGGTTGTTCATTACGTCATGGAAGCCATGAACAGGAAAGCACTGGTTGCAACCCTTAAAAACGATATTGGCATGGTGCTCATGCACAACATGTCGGTTATTCAACCCGTTGTGCTCAGACAAAAAGGCAATAACGACCTGATTTTGCAGTATATGCATGGTGGAAATAAAAACCGCTACCACTTCAGGGATATTGCGTTTAACAGGCCATACAAGGTGCGGCAAATGTCCGGTGTTACCAGTAGAGTTGAAGCCGGTTTTTACGGATCAATGCATTCAGGTATCGATTCGGTGAAAATTTCGCACACGAATATTAAACTTACCATTGATATAAACCGCATACACGAGGAGGTAAACCATGCTGATGAATAATCTTTACACGGTTCCGTCCTTTGAAGTTTCACTATCAAAGGATAAAGTAACTGCCCGGATTTCACTGAACAGGGGACACAATATTTTCGAAGGTCATTTCCCGGGGAATCCCATATTGCCCGGTGTATGTACAGTACAGATAGCACTTGAACTGCTTGAAAAACTCACCGGCAGGGAATTGCGACTGGCAAAAGCGGGTAATATCAAATACCTGGGATTTGTTAACCCGATAACCACGCCAGATTTAATTTTTGAACTTGCCATAGCCCAGGCGGGGGAAAGCAACATACAATGCAGTACGTCTGTAAGTGCCGGCGGTACCCGTGTTTGCACCTTTAAAGGAGAGTATGAAAACATTAATGCTTAACGTTCTGCTTTTGTTAGCCGGTTGTTTGAGTTTGCCGGCCAGGGGATTGTATGATTATACAGTTGCAACTGATGGTACAGGCGACTTTACCAGTGTTCAGGCAGCCATTGATGCCTGCAAGTCATTTCCCGACAAGCGCGTCAGGGTTTTCATAAAAAATGGTATTTACCGCGAGAAAATAAAGGTTCCGGCCTGCAATACGCATTTGTCACTGATTGGTGAAAGTGCTGAACATACCATTATTACCTGGGACGATTTTTTTGACAGGGTGAACCGGGGTCGTAACAGCACTTTTTATACCTATACCCTGATAGTGGAAGCAGATGATTTTCGTGCCGAAAATCTGACCATTGAGAATTCGGCAGGCAGAGTTGGACAGGCAGTGGCATTGCATGTGGAAGGGGACAGGTGTGTCATTATAAATTGTCGCTTGCTGGGTAACCAGGATACCCTGTATACCGGAGGTCAGAATAGCCGGCAATATTATAAGAACTGTTATATAGCAGGTACAACCGACTTTATTTTTGGCGCGGCCACTGCATTGTTTGATTCCTGCACCATACACAGCAAAAGCAATTCTTATATCACTGCCGCCAGCACCATAAAAGGCAAGCTATACGGATATGTTTTTACAAATTGTTTACTGGAGGCTGACCCAGGAGTTGACAGCGTTTACCTGGGCAGACCATGGCGTGACTATGCCCGGGTGGTGTTTCTGAATTGTGAAATGGGAGCACACATTGTCCCTGAGGGGTGGGCGAATTGGGATAAAACAGCACGACATAAAACAGCTTATTATGCCGAATATCGTAACACGGGTTCCGGATCGCACATCGGCAGGCGGGTTACCTGGAGCCACCAGCTTACCGCCGGGGAAGCTGCAATATATTCAAGAGAAAAAGTGCTGGCACCGGTTAGGCCTGTTGAACCTGAGGTTGACCCAGAATCCGCATTTCGCATTCAGCAATAACCTCATGGTTTAAAAATACTTTCCCCGTGATGATGGTAAACCCCACGATCTCGTTTTCGACCGTGATTTCCGATTGTATTTCAGCATTTACCAGCGGAAGTTTACGAATGACAAGGTTTTTAACCGCACCAATATACCCTTCGTTCACCTGTCCCTGATTGGTTAGGTTACGATAGCCTGTAAAGGCGGCTGCTGTTTGCGCAATGAATTCAATGAGTGCGGCTTCGCGCAGTTGGTTTTTATGGCAGAAAATATTGGATTCCCTTATATAAAGGCTTCCCCTGGCCGAACGGTCATCGGCATGCAACAGTTGGTCGATCATTTGCATGGGCGGACGTTGCGGAATTAGATCAGAAATTTGGTAATCTGCTGGTTTCATATTTTCCAGAAATCATAATAATTAAACCATTGAAAAGGATAGCGCTTTATTTTGTCTTCCATGGCATTGGTATAGTCGCCTATCATTTGCTCAAGTACCCGATCGCGTTTTTTTTGCGAAGGCTGCTGTTCGTACAAAGCAGGAGGAGTTGCAAAAAAGTGATAATGTGTTTTGCTTTCTTTCATGGCAAACACATACGAAACCGGAACATCATATTTCATGGCTAGGTAAAAGGGTCCGGCCGGAAAACGGGCTTGTTTGCCAAGCAGTTCTGCCGAAATGGTCTTACTGCCGGGCATAAACCTGTCGCCATGCAGGCATACAATTTCGCGGTTTTTTAGTGCTTCGCTGATAGCGTAAATATGGGCGTTATCATCGCCCAGTGGTATTATGCGAAAGCTTTTTTGCGTGAATTTCGACAGGTATTCTTTGATTTT
>JAFGVG010000263.1 GCA_016938095.1 Bacteroidales bacterium | reverse complement strand
CAGTTGCAGTAGCAGCAGCAATAGCATAAGCAGTGGCACTCAAACCCCATTCTCAGTTCACACACATCCAGTATCCAGTATCCAGTATCCAGTATCCAGATTCAAACCTTATCAAACAACATCAAACTTCAGGCCGTTTGCTAATGTTTTACCCAAAGGCAACAACCTGACCCTCCTTTACCTGTTCTTTGTTATAGTGCACGGTATGAACGGTTGTCGACTGGTCGTTAATTAGCTTTATGTTTGTTCCGGTATTCGCCAGCACAACCGGTGTGCGGCTCAACTTAATGGTTTTGGCCTCACCACCTTTGAGTATTCCCGTAAGCGGCAGTTTTTTACCCTTTACCTCAATGATCCATCCGCTAAGGCTAATATTCGTCGAAGATGTGTTAAGGATGGATATGTTTTCGTTTATCCTGTCCTTTCCTTTTGGGTTAACCAATGCTGAAATGATTTTCACCGGCTGAATTACCGTTTCCTTTGATAATTCTAGTGCTTTCTTCACAGCGGCAGCAGCATCTACCTTACCATATCCATAGAACTTACTGTGTCCCATAACATCGTATTGCCCGTTTTCGGGATCTATTTTTACCGCTGTGTCGCGGATAATATCCTTAACCTGCTGGAGTGTAAGCTCGGGATTGGCCGACAGTATAAGTGCAATGGTGCCGGCAACACCCGGACAGGCACTGGATGTGCCGCCAAATTCGTCGGTATAGTCGCCACTATTATTGTAGCCAGGTGCCCCATGCCTGTCAGTTGTGTATATGCCGCTGGTCAGGGGGTCGGGATGATTGAACGGGCCATATCCGAAATCGCTGCTTGGGAAACAACACCAAACCTGGTCTCCGAAATCGCTGTAAACGCTTCTTTTATTGGTGTCATTACAGGCGGCAACGGCTATCACTTTCGGATAACTTGCATAACCATCGTATTTTACATTTTCGTTACCATTTCCCGCTGCAAAGGTTATAACACATCCCTTTCCGTTACGTCCTTTGGTAAAGGCATATTCCATGGCCAAACGGGTGCTGTCGGGTAAGTCAACCCGGTTGGTGTGCGCCGGATCAGCCGGGTTATTCCAGTCGCCGTCCTGTGGCCCCCAACTGCATGAGATGACATCAGCACCATGATCGACTGCCCACTTAAAGGCCTGTGATTCGGCAAACGAACCCAATTCGGCATATAAACGGATGGGAATCAGCAAAGCATCAGGAGCAACACCGGCTGCATTTATGCCTGCTGCTGTTGCAACCCCGGCACATGCAGTGCCGTGATTATCATATGCTACTTTAGGCCTCGGATCGTTGCTGTTTGCACTAATATCCCTGGCATGAACAACTTTCGAAGGTGCGCTGAATTCCACATGGTCAATGTCTACACCATCGTCGATAATGGCAATTTTTATGTTTTTGCCGGTTGACAAAGCATGTGCCACTGCTGCATTTACATGGGCATTTACGGGTAGACCGTTTACCATGGTTGCCTTCAGATGCCATTGTTTGTTGTGGATTTTTTTCAGTGCCCTTTTCCTGATCAGCTCGGGGTGGCATAATTCAACTTCTTTGCGGTTAAGCAATGTTTCTGCCAGCTCAAAAATCCGTAACCCTGTATTTTCCGGAGCGCCTGCGAAATACAAATTGGTACTGTAATCGGGCTTTTGCTTTACGGTAAGCTGATACTCTGTCAGTACTTTTTCACAAACGCTCGTGCTTATGTGATCAAAAAACTTAATAATCAGGTTTTCTGTGTAAACCACAGGGGTTTTGCCATCGGGGTCGAGCAGCACCCTTCCGGCGAAGCGTAATTCAGGTTCACGCTTTAGTATTTCTCTTGCCTTGTTTCGGGCCGCCAGCGTGTTTTTAACCGAATCACTTACCTTGAGCACTGTTACATCTGCATCCGGAAATTCCTGTTCCACACCAAAGTCACTGAGGGCTTTTTTCCCTTCTGCCGAATAAACAGCATTTTCCAGTTTCCGTGCGTTTTTTGTCCGCACCACAATACGGTCTTTGCTTTCCTGCAAAGTCAGCTTACTGCCGTTCTTTCCACCAATAGTGTAGGTATACATAGTCGGGTTAATTTATCGGGGTTTTATCCTGGTTGCTATTTTATGAGTAGCTTTTCTACATGGGTACTAAGCGGGTTGATGATTTTTACAATATACCAGCCTGTTGCAAGGTCATTTATAGGTATATCTTCCACTTCGTTATTCAGGGGGACTGTTTTTGCCAACCTTCCATCGGGGGTAAAAAAGCTGAGATACGAGCCGGAATTTTGTTGAACATAAATACGTACTGTTTCATGAGCAGGATTGGGCATTATTTTTATGTCCGCTGTTTCAGTATAGAGCTTCTCAATCCGCAAAACTGTGCCTGTGTTGCCGTCCCATCCGGCTAACCGTGCAAAAAGCCACCAGGCAGCCATACCTTTCAGCACGCAGTGAAGTCTGGAATTGTCGGAATGGTCACACTCTGTGCATGAGCCATTAATGAGTGCCAGTTTATGATTTGCATTGGCTGCCAGCCATTCTGTTCCCCAATTTCCTCTTCCTCCACCGGGTTTATCATACGAAATGTCATCATTCAGATGATGTGTTCCCGTATAATTGCCCTGCCCGTCTCCATCACCAAAATATACCCCATCTGGGTTCCAGCTCTCAATATCATTGAAATCAAAGAGTATCCGGTTGTGGGCTTTGCAATGGTTTCTAATTTTCTGGTTAGCATCGTGGGTCCATTCGCAGGTACTTCCGTCGTTGGCATGACCGGTCATGTATACAAAATATACATCTGTTCGCGGGTCCCGGCCGCCAGGACCGTATTTTTCAACCAACGTGTCCATGCGCTCGAGGTAGTAATCAACATTGTGGTCGTATATATTGCACCACGAGTACATGATCACATTGCAATCGGGGTGGTCGTCCAGGTATTTGATAACAGAAGGATACCATTGTTCTTCATGGCTCAGGTCGTATATGAGATCTCCGTCATCGCAATAACCGCATCCTTCAAACAAGTGCAGTTTACCGTCGGTTTCGGAATGACTGTATTCGTATGCGTCATCATCATAAAAAGCAGCAATGGCATCAAGGCCTCTCATTATCTGGTAACCATGCGAGGTATGCCCATAACCGATATGCAGATTGGCTTTGGCCTGGTTAATCCAGTCCATGGGGATCGCATCAAGACTGGTGCAGTTGTGATCGATAATGACTGGTTGTGACTGGGCATGCAACCATCCGGTCAAAAAGAAGGTTGAGACTGTTAATAGACCTAAAACAGTCAATCGTCTGTAAATAAGATTTTTATTGGCATTCATGGTTTTGTCAGTTTGGTTAGTATTTCATGGAAACGTCAACTATTGTATACGATACCGGACTGCTTTTTGATTCAAAATATAGTAACAGGTTGTAAGCTTTATTATTGTCCTTGTTGTATAAGTCGACCCGTAATCTTTTTCCGGGATTGGGAAACCGCCACTCCAAAAAAAATACTAATATTGATGTCCTTATTGTACCATTGATGTTAATATTTTAAGGGGGAAAAATGGAAGGTTCAGACCACATTGGCTTTGATAACGAGAAATACCTGAAGGAACAAACAGCGGCCATTATCGAAAGGGTAAGCCGTTTTAATGATAAACTGTATCTGGAATTTGGCGGGAAAATTCTGTATGATTATCATGCGGCGCGCGTACTGCCGGGATTTGATCCGAATGTCAAGATGCGGTTGCTTCAAAAACTGAAAGACAAAGTCGACATTAT
>JAFGVG010000029.1 GCA_016938095.1 Bacteroidales bacterium | reverse complement strand
TCATCGGGTGTGTTGATCTTCGACAGGTCGCTTTACCTTTCTGACATTCCGGATGACCCGGGCGGTGGTACGGTTGACTGGACCAATCCCTGGGGGGAGTATAAGTATGTCGACGATATTGAAGCACGTGAAGACGGTGGTACGCCCGGGTTTTTGCAGTCCATCAGAGCAAGTCTTGCCATTAAACTGAAGGAAAAAATGGGTGTGCAGCAGATACTGCAGCACGAAGAAACACTTACCCGGCAAATGATGAAAGGGCTGAACGCCATACCGGGGATTTGCATACTGGGCGATCAACAGGCACACCGGCTTGGCATTATCTCTTTCTATCATAATGATATCCACTTTAACCTGATAGCTAAACTGCTGAGCGACAGGTATGGCATTCAGGTAAGGGGGGGCTGTGTATGTGCAGGCACTTACGGCCATTTTCTGCTCGAAGTAAGTTTCGACCGTTCACATCAGATCACTGAAAAGATCAACCATGGCGATCTTTCGGAGAAGCCAGGATGGGTGCGGGTTTCATTACATCCGGTAATGTCATCGGCAGATGTTACTTACTTTATACGTGCGGTAAAAGAAATTGTAGAAAATCATAGCGTTTGGAAAAAAGACTATATTTATAATCCCAAAAAAAACGAATTTGAACACCGCTCCCATTCCGATGCTTACAGCGACTGGATTGGAGAATGGTTTAAATTATAGACCTATGAAGCTTACCGAAGTAAAAGACAAAAAAACCATCTGGGAATTCCTCGAAGTACCAAAAATTCTTTACAAAAACGATCCGAACTGGATTTGCCCACTCGATCTGGAAATTGAAAACACGTTCAATCCGCAAAAGAATGCTTGCTTTAGTCATGGCGATGCTCGCAGGTGGGTGTTGAAAAGCGAACAGGGGAAACTAATCGGTCGAATTGCTGCCTTTTACGATGACCATAAAGCCCATCATAATCCACAGCCAACCGGAGGTATGGGCTTCTTCGAGTGTATTGACGATCAGCAGGCAGCTAACCTGCTTTTTGACACTGCAAAAGAATGGCTGACCGGGAAGGGCATGAAAGCCATGGATGGTCCGGTTAATTTTGGCGAAAACTTTGTCAACTGGGGCCTCCTGGTCGAAGGGTTTATGCCTCAGGGCTATGGCATGCCTTACAATTTCCCTTATTACCGTTCGCTTTTTGAAAATTACGGATTTAAAACTTATTTCGAACAGTACAGTTTTCACGATAATTTCAGCCGGCCTTATCCCGAGCAAATGCGGAAGTTTGGTGAGCGTTTCTGGCGCAAGCCCGAATACTCATTCAAACACCTTGAGATGAAAGAGGCAGAAAAATACATCCGCGAACTGGTGGTGATGTACAATAAAATATGGGTGGAATTTCTTGAGAATTATACACCCCTGAAGTTTGAAGATTTCTACGGTATTTTTACAGAGGCCAAAGCCATGCTCGATGAAAACTATATATGGTTTGGCTACCATAAAGGCCAGCCAATTGGTTTTCTGATCGTCTTCCCCGATATGAACCAGGTTTTCAGAAAGCTGAAAAACGGTCGCCTTAACCTGATCAATATCATCAGGTTACTGTATTATAAGAAGCGGGCCATTACACGCGGAAGGCTGCTGCTCTCGGGTGTGATACCCGAGTTTCAGCGAACCGGTGTGGTTGGGGGTATGTATATTAAGCTTACCGATGCTATGCGCGAAAATGGCATGGAAGAGCTTGAACTGTCGTGGGTAGGCGATTACAATCTTACGGTAAACCGTATGTACAATCAGTTTGGCGCCACCAAAGAAAAAACGCATATCACTTACAGGTATTTGTTTGATCGCGAGGCCCCCTTTGAAAGATTCAATAACCTGAGTAAGAAATTTGAGAAGGACAGGAAAAAGGAGCAGGGAAATTTTGAGGATTAAAAATGATTCATTATTTTTGCACCCCATTCGGAAATAAAAGCTAAAGAAAAAGAAGATGAAAAAAGGTATACATCCCGAAAGTTACAGGCTGGTGGCCTTCAGGGACATGTCAAACGGACATACATTCCTTACCAGGTCTACGGCTCATTCAAGAGAAACAGTCACCATGGATGATGGCAAGGAATATCCGCTGATCAAACTTGAAATTTCGAATACTTCGCACCCGTTTTATACCGGTAAGATGAAACTGGTGGATACCGCCGGACGTGTCGACAAGTTTATGAACCGCTACAAAAGCCATTACGACAAGAAAAAGCAGTAATTGAGATTGTTTTGTTCGATATTGTGCAACTCCGTTTTCACGTTGATGGAAACGGAGTTTTTATTTTGGCAGAAAGATTCCCCCGGCGGGCAAAATGCCCCTTATATACCCTATATTTGTATGTAACTGTTTTACTGGTATGTCCGAAGCCGACCGGAAATACATATTGTTCGATGACCATCAGCGCGACCATCTCTTGCCGCTTACCTTTATCAGGCCTGTTGGTGAATTGAGGATTGGAATCCTTACGTTACGCGAAAAGTGGGAGCGGTGGACCGGGAAAAGGTTTTCGCATTTCACGCAGGAATACTTGCGGGAAAAGTATCCACCGGAAACCGGTGCTGTCAATTTATTGATTAATGCCCGGATACTGCCCGGCGCTGACTTGATAGCCGAAATAGAATCGCTGGCCGAAGGCGAAGTGCTGGTGAAGGATCATTTGTTTGTGGCTGCCTGCATTAACGCCATGATGATGAAGGGTTTTGACGGTTATCCTCCCGAAGATTGCCGGACGGTGCAAAGCAAAGCTGACTTGGTTGTTATTTCAAGACCCTGGCATCTGTTCAGACTTAACGGAGAAGCATTGCTTTCGGATTTCGCCCTGATTACCCGCAACCGCAAATCGGAGTCCATCAGCCGTACCAATAACCTGGTCAACGTAGGTGATATATTTGTCGAAAAGGGCGCTGTGCTTGAATATACAACCATCAATGCATCTACAGGCCCGGTTTATATTGGCCCCAATGCCCATATCATGGAAGGATCGCTGATCAGAGGTCCGTTTGCCATGGGTGAGGGGGCACAGCTGAAAATGGGTACCCGCATTTACGGGCCCACCACCATTGGTCCCTATTCCAGGGGCGGCGGCGAAATAACAAACTCGGTGATTACAGGTTATTCCAACAAAGTACACGACGGGTACCTGGGCAATTCGGTTATTGGCGAATGGTGTAACATTGGTGCCGGATCAAACACCTCAAACCTGAAGAATAACTTTGGACTGGTGGCACTGTGGAACTATGCCCTGGGCGATTACGAGGATACCGGTCTGCAATTCTGCGGGCTTATCATGGGCGATTACTCAAGGTGCGGTATTAATACCATGTTTAATACCGGAACCGTTGTTGGCATTTCTTCCAATATATACGGATCGGGATATCCGGGTAACTTCATTCCTTCCTTCTCTTGGGGCGGAGCACCCGGTTATGAAACATACCGCCCCGATAAAGCCATTGAAACCATTCAAAAGGCTATGCAATTCAGGGATTATGCATTTAGTGAAACCGACCGGAGCATTGTGGAGAAAGTATACCAGTTGACCGGCCGGTACCGGAAAACTTTATGATTTCGAGGTGGTTTGCATAATAAAATGAATGGCATGATGATTGTTAAAAGGACAAAACGTATTTTTGCACCCGGGTGCTGACAAATTGTCCACTTATTTGTTTATTTCTCAGGAGGATTATTTTTTTATGAGCAAACTGCAGGAAAAGAAGCATGGCGCGTTGTTTTTATCATCGTCTGTAAATGAAGATACCGACTTTATCCCACTCATTTCGGAGGAGGATGAAGAAAGTATTACCATGACTACCGTTCCGGATACTTTACCCATTTTACCACTACGAAACACTGTACTTTTTCCGGGGGTCATTATTCCCATTACGGTAGGTCGCGAGAAATCCATGCGACTGGTGAGGGAGATCTATCAGAAAGGTAAAGTCATTGGTACTGTTGCCCAAAAGGATCCGAATATTGACGATCCCGAACCCGGCGAAATTTATGGTGTAGGTACCATGGCCCAGTTGCTGAGAATACTGGAAATGCCCGATGGCACTACCTCTGTGATCATACAGGGAAAGAAGCGCTTTGCGGTTCGAGAAATTGTCTCCACCGAACCCTATTACGTGGCCCGTGTTATAGCACTCGAAGACGTCAAGCCCAGGCGTAAAGATCATGAATTTGAGGCCATCATAGCTGCACTAAAAGATCTATCGCTTAAGATGATCAAGTTATCCAGCAATATTCCACCTGAAACATCTTTTGCTGTAAAAAATATCGAGAGTTCTGCCTTCCTCATCAATTTTATCAGTTCCAACAGCGACATACGCATGTTGGAGAAACAGCACCTGCTTGAGCAGAATAACCTGAAAAAGCGTGCCACAGCACTGTTGCAGTATCTTTCGCGCGAGGTTCAGATGCTTGAACTGAAGCATGACATTCAAACCAAGGTGAAGATCGACATGGATCAGCAGCAACGCGAGTATTTCCTGCATCAGCAGATGAAAACCATACAGGACGAACTGGGTGGAAATCCGATTGAGCAGGAGATCGAAGAGTTAAAAATCAAAGCCAAGAGGAAAAAGTGGGGTAAGGAGGTAAACAACGCATTTCTAAAAGAACTTGATAAGCTCAACCGCCTTAATCCTGCCACCGGCGAGTATTCGGTTCAGCTGAATTACCTTCAGACACTGCTCGAACTGCCCTGGAATGAATATACAAAAGACAATTTTGACCTGAAAAGGGCCCAGCGGATACTCGACCGTGACCATTTCGGACTGGAGAAGGTTAAGGACAGGATTATTGAACACCTTGCCGTACTCAAACTCAAGGGCGATATGAAATCACCCATTATATGCCTGCATGGTCCTCCGGGTGTTGGAAAAACTTCGTTGGGCAAGTCGGTGGCAAAAGCCCTTAACCGTAAATATATACGCATGTCGCTTGGCGGTGTACACGATGAAGCCGAAATAAGGGGTCACCGTAAAACCTATATTGGCGCTATGCCGGGGCGTATCATCCAAAGCCTGAAAAAGGTCAAATCGTCGAACCCGGTTTTTGTGCTCGATGAAATCGACAAGGTGGGGAAGGACTATCACGGCGATCCGTCGTCGGCCTTGCTCGAAGTACTCGATCCGGAGCAGAACAACGCCTTTCACGACAATTTTGTTGAACAGGAATACGACCTGTCGCGGGTACTCTTTATTGCCACTGCCAACACCAC
>JAFGVG010000262.1 GCA_016938095.1 Bacteroidales bacterium | reverse complement strand
CGGAAAAAGCCTTCCTGTGAGAGTTTCAGGTTATTCATGGCGTTTTTCCATTCCTCGGTTTGCGAATCGAGGCCTTCGCGGATGATCCGTTCCATTTCTTTTGCAAATTTCACCGGGTATTTCGACGAATCGGCCTTCATGGCATCAATTTGTCCCTGCAATTCTTTCAGTATTTCGGTTTTCCTGATCAGGTAACGCATCGTTAGCATCAACTCATAGCTCTTGTGGTCGAGTTCGCTTTCGAGTTTATTTTTGCTGATTTCGTATTCCACCAGCCTGCGATGCCGGTCGAGTTCAAACCTGAAGAACCGTATGCCCAGCCAAACCAGCAACGTCAGCATAAACAGGTAAATTATCCCGGCTACGATGCTGATGTACCAGGGGCGCCGGATGGTGAATGTGGTTTCGGAAATGTCGTTCCCGGTGGCAGTTCTTACCTGAAGGTGGTAATGTCCATGCGAAAGGTTCAGATAAGTGAACTGATCATAGGAAGTTTGGTGCCAATCGTCTTCAAGCTCGGGGATGCGGTATAGAAAAACCTTGTCGCCGATGTCGAAACGCGCGGCATCGGCAATGAAAACCGTGAGATTTTGCTGGCGGTGGGGAATGGCTTGGTAGCTGTTTTCAACGGGTATTACAACCCGTTCAGTGTTTCTGCCACTGAAAACAAGGCGGCTGATAACCGGTGCCCGGGGCGGATCAGACGTTAACAGGCTGAGGTTTAGTATGGTAAATGCCTGACGTGCAGGAATCAGCATATTGTTCCGGTCAAGGGCAATTAGCTGTTGCTCACGACCGGGAAGTCTGGTGAACTTTTGTTCCAACTCGGTAATTTTTTGTGCTTCAAAGGACCGCGAAATTTCAAAAAGAGCAATTTTATCACCCGACATAAACCAGTAGCTGCTTTTCTCGTGGTGAGCAATCCGGGTGGCCGACAGGTATTCGCCAAGGCCCTCTTTCAGCGCTTGTACGGGCTCAAAACGCCTGTTTTCATAATCAAAAGCGTATATATTTTCCGAAGTCAAAAACAGCAACTGGTTATTAACCATTGCCAGGTTGATTTTCTCCGAAGTTCCGGCAATGGTGTCGAAACGCAGCAGGCTGACCAGCGAATCGGCTTTTTCACTCAGTTCAAGGCGGTAAAGTCCTTTTTGCGGGTGAACCGCCCATACATAACCCAGGTAATCAACCTGAAGGTAGCGGGTGGGTTCGTAAAAACCCTTAACCCGGCTGTTGAACTGCCAGTTTCCCTGGTAGTTTTGCCTGAAACTCACGATACCGGTATAGGTGCCTTGCAGCAGCAGGCTGTTGTAGCCGGTAAAGCAATAACCCCCGGTTACATCACTTATTTTACGAATGCTTCGGCCTTCAACCTGAAAAGTGCCTTCGTTGTGACCGCAAAGCAGCCGGCCGCCATATTCAAAAACCTTCCATACCTGACCTTGCGAACCGGGAATGATGTCAAGGTTTTCAAATGCATATTGTCCCTGCTCGTTATGAACGTTGCTAACAAAAAGCCCGTGGTTGGTGCCCAGGTACAACAGGTTGTTTTTTCTGATAGCCGTGTAAAGGGTACCCAGCGTTCCGTTAACATCAGAGAATAACCTGAATGGGTTGTTGGTATTGATGTAATTGGCACCTTCGTCGAGACCTGCCCACAATCCATTACTGGTATCCAGAAAAAGCGACAACACCGTATTGTTGTTCAAACCATTGGCAAAGTTGTAGGTTTTTAAAATGTTTCCCTGACCGTCTGAAAAAACCAGGCCGTTGAGAATGGTTCCGAATACCAGCAGCGAATCGTTTACGGCCAGGCCTGCATTGCAGGTATGGTATTTCAGCCATTGCGACAGGGGATTGTTGAGTGGTACAAAACGTGAACCATCATACGAAAAAATACCATTCCGTTCGGTGCAGATCCATAGCGTATTACCGGGTCGCTTAACCATGGCAAGTACCTTGGTCGCAGCTAAAGCCCTGCTTTCGCTGACAAAGTTGAATTCACGGCCGTTAAACCGGTACAGGCCTTTGTCAATAGCCTGAACCATATAACCGGTGTCAGCTTTGAACATGAACAGCATGGTGCCCGGCCCGCGCAGGGCTTTCACGCCTGTGCTGTCAGCGATGTAAATGGTGGTAAACGACTGAAAATAAACCGTTCCCTTATCTTCAAAGATATTCCATATTTCGTCGTTCTTGGGTATTTGCAGGCCCTGCGTAAGCGACTGGTAGGAAAGGCCTCCCAATCCGTTATCATTCCAGAAGCCAAAATCTTCGAATGACCCGGTATAGATGGTGCCGGCCCGGTTAACATAAACCGAACGTATCCCTTGCCTGAAGGGAAGGGTAAACAACCTCGAGCTGATACCGTTATATTCAATAAGTCCTGCCGAGTTGGCAAAATAAATGTAGCCGTTTAACGGGTTCTGGCTGATTTCCCAATTCTGGTTTTCAACCGGAAGGTGGTTTTGCAGGTAATGCCGGATAAGATGCTGTTGCCGGACAGGTTGCGATGCAACCGGCAGTATACCTGCCGGTACCAGCGCTATTATAACAGAAAGGACTCTTTTTGTCAGCGTGTTAAAATGCATAAGCCGGTTTACCATTGTTGGAACGCAATGGTAAATGTATTAAAAAAAACCGGCACAGCAGTATATCACACAGCTATGTGTTTCAGGGCATATCTTTAAGGGTAAACCCCAGTTTAGTGAGTCCGTTCTGAATTTCGGGTGCCGACATAAACAGGTTCCACAACAGGGCACTGCGGTGGTTTTCGATCATTACCACAATGGGGCCCTGGTCAATGGCCAGGTAATGTTTGGGATACCAGTTGTGATGAACGCTGAAACCATCGTAGAATCCGTAAATCCCCCATATGCTGTCGCCCTGTTCGTAATAAAAGTGTTTAAGTGCTTTCATTGACGCCTCGGGGGTATAAGGGAACGACGAAAGGGCTGCGGAAGGGGTAATGACACCCAGGTCGGTTTTTTCACCGGGCGCATGTGCCGCATAACCTATGGGCGAATATCCGGCGGTGAGTCCCCAGCATGCATCGCTGTAACCTTTGTATTTCAGCGGATTTTCGGTACACCACTGCAGGTTGATGCGTGTATGGTTGCGCACCAGCTGCCAGTAATTGGCATATCGGTCGGTTATCCTGCGCGGGTCGAGTCCCAGGTAGGAGTAATGCGACCAGAATAAAGGACCGCCGTATTCCTCGGCATAATTATATTTGAGTATGAGGGGATGTCCGTATTTTTCATTGGCCGAGGTAAATTGCCCGTGGCGGGCCCATCCCTGGTGATAAGCTTCAGGACCAACCGGATGGGTTGGCGATGCGGCAGCCAGCACGTAGGTAATCAGGCACTCGTTATAACCTTCGATGGGAAAATTCATTTCCCATCCGTAATTGGGCGACCAATGCCAGTAAAT
>JAFGVG010000261.1 GCA_016938095.1 Bacteroidales bacterium | reverse complement strand
GTGCCGAATGCTTTACTGAAAGCGCCGCAGATAATGAGATTCTTGGCATATTGCATATCAATACTTTCGAGTACTCCCAAACCACGTTTCCCCATTGTACCCAGATCGTGTGCAGTATCAATTATCACAATGGCCTCGTATTTCACTGCCAGTTCCATAATCCTTCTCAGGTCGGGTGAATCGGAGTTCATTGAATACAAGGTTTCCGTAACAATGAAGAGACCATTCCGTTCGTCCATCTGGCGACATTTTTCCAGCACATCGTTCAGATGGGTCATATCGTTATGATTGAACTTGTAAAGGTTTTGTGTGGAAAACTTGGCGGCCACCTGCATGCAATTGTGGGCGAGTGCATCAATCACAATGGTGTCCTTCCCGTTAGTGAGTCCTGCCACAGCACCAAAGCAAGCCATCCATCCCGAGGGATATATAAGGCAGGTTTGCTGTTGCAAAATAGAGGCTATTTTATCTTCAAGTGCTGCTGTCCATACAGTCCTGCCGGTAAGGGTAGGGGAGCCAGCGCTGTGGATAATATGGTTGCTGTCGATGAATTCCCTGACGGAATTGATTACCTTATCGTTTGTTGATAAACCCAGGTAATCCTGGGTTCCAAAGTTCATGGGTCTCCGGTTGTCATTTTCAAAACCATAAGGCCAGACATTTTGTTCTTCCCGTAAGGTACTCCAGTGATTTATACCGGCATAACGTTCTGCAAGACTCTTGCCTTGGAAATTCATGAAATTAAGGGCACTACCTTCGTAGGGTCCAAGTATCTGTGAACTCATTATATGTAATTTAAACGGTTACTCTCCCATTTCTCCTCCTCTTTGAACTGAGAAGATTTCCTCGATAATTGCGGCATAACGGTTACTAAGGAATTTACGCTTTAACTTTAGGGTTGGTGAGAGTTCTCCGGTGGCAGGGGTCCATTCTTCCTGAACCAGTCTGAAACGTTTTATTTGTTCAGTCTGACCCAGTTGTTTATTCATTTCATTAACAACACGCTGATAACGGTTGGTAACTTGGGGTAGTTCAATTAGTTCGGCATTGTCGCGGAATTCAACGCCATGGCGTATGGCCCAGTTGTGCAGAAAATTAAAATCGGGAGAGATGATGGCGCTGGCAAATTTCTGATTTTCACCAATAACCATAACCTGTTCTATAAAGTTCGATTCTTTTAACTTGTTTTCAATTACCTGGGGAGCTATATATTTTCCACTCGAAAGTTTAAACATTTCTTTTTTCCGGTCGGTAATTTTAAGGTACCTGCCCTCGAGGAGAAATCCAATGTCTCCTGTATGCAGCCAGCCATCTTCGTCAATTACCTCACGGGTCATGCCGGGTTCCTTGTAATAACCCATCATCACATTTGGTCCTTTGCACAATATTTCACCATCGTGAGCAATTTTTACTTCAACATCGGCCACTGGAGGGCCAACCGTTCCCACCCTGATATCGCCGGTGGAGGGCAACCTGTTGGCTGCAATTACGGGCGACGATTCCGTCATGCCATATCCCTCGGCAACTGGTATTCCGGCGGCATTGAAGATGGTGCACAACCGTGGCTGCAGGGCGGCACCTCCGGCTACAATAAGCTGTACCTTTCCGCCAAGTGCTTCACGCCATTTGCTAAAGATGAGTTTATCGGCAATACCAAGTCTGAATTTATACCAGGCATTATTGCCATCGGGAATTTTACAGCGCATTCCCAGGTTCACAGCCCAGAAAAAGATTTGTTTTTTGATGCCTTGTAAATCTCTTCCCTTGCTGATAATCCTGTCGTAGGTGCGCTCGAGCAGGCGGGGAACTGAAATAAAAACATCCGGTGACACTTCACGCAGGTTATCGGCAATTGTACCCAGGTTTTCGGCATAGTAAATGCTTACACCGGCACGCTGAAAATAATAATTGATGGTTCTTTCAAAAACGTGACTTATGGGTAGGAAACTCAATGTGCGGTGAGTGTGGTTGAAATAGTATGTTTGATTGATGGAATTCACATTGCTCATCAGGTTTTTATGCGACAGCATTACTCCCTTGGGATTACCTGTGGTTCCCGATGTATATATCAGTGTTGCAAGATCATCGGGTGTAATGCTTTTGCGTATCTTTTCGAGTTCTTGTTTGAGCCCATCGGCAAGCTTAGCACCTGCTTCGGGGATTTCCTTCCAGTTTTTCGCACCGCTTATCTCATTATAGCTGTAAATTCCCTGAATGCTGGATACTTTATCGGCAATGGGCTTAATCCTGTCGTGCAGTTGCTTGTCAGATACAATTACCAGTCTGGGTTCGCAATTATTCAGGATATAGTTATAATCATCTTCACTAATGGTAGGGTATACCGGAACATGCACTATGCCACATTGGGCCAGCGCCATGTCCATGATGTTCCACTCTGGACGGTTATTGGATATAGTAGCAACAAGGTCCCCTTTCCCCAGTCCTAAATTTAATAAACCGTAGCTGGTATATTCTACCTGTTCGAGGTATTCCCTTACTGAGTATTTTATCCATTGGCCTTTTTCCTTACTGCAAAGCATATCATCCTTTTCCGGACATATGCTAAGTAAGTTATCCAATATATCAAAAGTCCTTTTCAGTTCCATGTGCAATATCAATTCCGAATCAAATATAACGATTCTCTGTAAAATTTTGCAGGATATAATATGGATCATTATCATTTTTTACATGGTATGTTTATCATACCTTTTCTAGGATTTTTACACATATAGATATATGAACAAGCTTGCAGTTGTGGCTCTCGGAGGGAATGCCCTTCAACGTGACAATCAGCGTGGCACCATCGAAGAACAGGAGAAGAACACCTTTAAAACGCTCGAAAACTTAGTTTTTTTGCTAAAGGATAATTATAACCTGGTTATTACACATGGCAACGGACCTCAGGTTGGGGATCTATTGCAACGAAACGATGCCGGAGAGCAGATGTATGGAATTCCCCAGATGCCGCTGGATGTTTGCGTAGCGGGTACCCAGGGTGAAATAGGGTACATGATCGAACGAATCTTACGGAATGCACTAAACAAACATGGAATCCACAAAAATGTAATCAGTTTAATTACCCAGGTAGTGGTTGATAGGAAAGGGAAAGCTTTCAGTAATCCCGTTAAGCGCATTGGCCGTTCTTATTCGCCCGAAATGGCTGCCAAACTGCAACAGGAAAAGGGATGGGCATTCAAGGAAGAAGTAAAATCAGGTGGCGGATTGCGCAGGGTGGTGGCCTCACCTCAACCCATGGAAGTGTTAAATAATTCAGTTATCAGGCGGCTTGTAGAGGAAGGCAACATTGTGCTTGCCACCGGTGGAGGGGGTATTCCGGTTTATATTGATGCAAAGGGAAATTACCGTCCTGTTGAAGCCGTTATTGATAAGGACATGGCCTCGTCGTTACTGGCTGTGAACATCAAGGCTGATGAATTTTACATTTTAACCGACGTTCCTTATGTTTACCTGAACTATAAAAAACCCGATCAGCGGATCGCTGAGTTTATTACCAGGGATGAAGCCCGGAATTACCTCAAAATGGGCATGTTTGGTGAAGGTACCATGGCCCCGAAAATGGAGGCGGCACTTTATTTTATTGAAAACGGGGGAAGCAAAAGTGTTATTACCGAGGCAACCAAGCTCGAAAACAAGAAGTTCGGTTCCTGTATCACTATGCACTGATGAGATAAAAAAAAGAGGCTGACCATTTGCTCAGCCTCCTGTATGACCTAATCCGTTGTTTAACCCTAACTAAACTAAGAAAAACTAACCCAAATAATACATGCTACATATGGTAGACCTTTAATCTGTATTTTTCCCTATACCTTTTTTCGGAAAAGTTTGGTTTATTTGGCGGATTGTTGAAAAAGCCCGGGTAATTAACAACAGAAGCTCCGTTGTCTGCGTTATTTTTGCAGCAACTGGATGGATTATGAAGACGAAAATACTGATAGCCTTATTTTTGATTGCTTTTAACGGAATTTCGGCGCAGTCTGCCGGTCGAATGACGCGTTCGCAATATTTTGAGACTTATAAAGACCTGGCTGTACTTGAAATGAAACGGAGCGGTGTTCCGGCCAGCATTACACTGGCTCAGGGCGCTCTCGAAAGTGGTGATGGCAACAGCAGGCTTGCGCGTAGTGGAAACAATCACTTTGGTATTAAGTGTCATAACGACTGGACAGGCAAGCGAATATACGAAGATGATGACCGGAAGAATGAATGTTTCAGAAAATATAAAACTGTAGAGGATTCGTATCAAGATCACTCGGATTATCTCAGATCGAAAACGCGTTATGCCTTTCTTTTCGACCTGCAGATTACCGATTACAAGGGGTGGGCAAGGGGATTAAAAAAAGCTGGCTATGCCACCAGTCCAACCTATGCCCAAATGCTGATCAAAATTATTGAGGAATACAATCTCCATCGATATGATCAAATGGAGGCCAATGCAGGAGTTCATAAAAGAAAACCGGCTCAACCCCGCGCTGTGGTAAATACAACAAGACCTGTATTGGAGCGGAACCGGGTAAAATACGTTTTGGGAAAGCCAGGTGATACTTTTGAATCGCTTACCCGGGAACTGGGCAAATTGCCTTTCGAATTGCCACAATACAACGATCTGAGTAATCCTCCCGATTCAATTAAATCCGGGCAGGTGATATATATACAGCCAAAGCGTAACAAAGCCGATGTGGCCAGTAATACTCACCTGGTAAAAAATGGCGAAACCATGTACACCATATCGCAATTATACGCCATAAAACTTTCGCGCCTGTACTACCTTAATAACCTTCAACCCGGGACAACCATCACTGCCGAAATGGTATTGCAATTGCGCAAACCGGTTAAGCGGTCACTTCCCAGGCCCGACCTTGGTGAACCCGTTGAAGAATTGAATGACGAGGAAATTGAGATTAACCTTAATATTGATTAAGTTTAAGGGTGTTGCTTTTCAACCAAACCTGCACTGCGCAATTCCAGGGAAACCTCTGAGAAATTCTGCTGTTTTCATTTGCTTTTTTGCCTGCAATTGAAGGCTTTCAATTGTATAGAAGCCACCAGGCACAGCAATAGACAAGTAGCTTCTGTTATCGGTTTCCAGCATTCCTGGTAACAGGTGATGTGTTTTTTCTTTAAACATTCCACTGAATATTTTCATCGAAAGCCTTTCACCCTTTCCGGTAATCAATTCAGACCAGGCGGCAGGATATGGACTAAGCCCCCGGATGAAATTATGCACCAAAAAGCCGTGGTTATCCCAGGCTATGCGGCAATCGTTTTTGGATATTTTAGGAGCTGGTTTTAAAAGTATGTCGTTTGCCATGTGCTTTTGTTCAACAGGTTTGGCTTTGCCACTGCCAAGGGCTTCAATGGTTTTTGTCACCAGTCCGGCACCTGTGATCATCATTCTGTCGTGCAACTCGCCGGCGTTTTCATTTTCGCCAATCTCAACAGTTTCGGAGAAAAGTATTGCGCCTTTATCTATTTCGTGATTTAACAAAAAGGTTGTCAACCCTGTAATTTTTTCACCGTTGATAATAGCCCAGTTAATAGGGGCCGCACCACGGTATTGTGGCAATAGCGAAGCATGCAGGTTAAAAGTTCCCATCGGGGGCATGCTCCAGACTTCTTCGGGTAACATCCTGAAGGCAACAACTACCTGCAGATCGGCGTTAAGGCTGCGGAGTTCCTCCAGGAATAGAGGATTGCGAAGTTTCTCGGGCTGAAGAACCGGCAGGTGATGCTCCAGGGCAAAAGCCTTAACAGGTGAAACATGCAGTTGTAACCCCCTCCCCGAAGGTTTATCGGGTGATGTTACAACCCCTTTAACAATATAACCTGCTTTAAGAATGGCATCAATTGACGCCACCGCAAACTCGGGGGTTCCCATGAATACAATGGCGGGTTTTTTCATGGGTCATTCAATCGCCGTTTGCAATTTTAAAATCGTTATCTTCAAAAAGATCCAGCAAATGTCCCATCTTGTTCTTTTTGGTTTTGAGGTAAAAAAGGTTGTGCTCATTCGGCGGTATACTCAGGGGAATGTTTTCCACCACGGTTATCCCATAGCCTTCAAGTCCGGCACGTTTCACAGGATTGTTTGTGATCAGTCTTATTTTACCCAATCCCAGTTCATGCAAAATATTGGCGCCAACCCCATAATCTCTTTCGTCTTCTTCGAAACCCAGGTCGAGATTGGCTTCAACTGTATCCCGACCCTTTTCCTGCAGGTTATAGGCTTTAATTTTATTGAACAGTCCTATTCCCCTTCCCTCCTGATTCAGGTAGACTATTACACCCTGACCGGCTTTTTCAATCATTTTCATGGCCTCATGCAACTGGGGTCCGCAATCGCATCTGTACGACCCGAATATGTCCCCTGTCATGCACGATGAATGAACCCTTACCAGCACGGGATCATCAGATGTCCAGCTTCCTTTGATGAGGGCGAGATGTTCGAGATTGTTGAGCTTCTGAATAAAAGGTATTACAGTAAAGGTACCGTATTTGGTAGGGAGTTTTGCTTTATCACCCTTAATTACCAGACTTTCCTGTTCAAGCAGGTAGGCAATCAGTGATTTAATGGTAATTATTTTGAGCTTATGCTTTTTGGCAATTTCAATCAATTCGGGCAATCTGGCCATGCTGCCGTCTTCGTTCATAATTTCAACCAGGGCGCCTCCGGGCTTTAACCCGGCAAGCCGTGCCAGATCAGTGGCAGCTTCGGTGTGGCCAGGTCTGCGAAGCACTCCCCGGGTTTTTGCTTTAAGTGGAAAGATATGGCCGGGTCGCCCCAGATCTTCGGGTTTGGTTTGCGGATCTACAAGGGCCCTGATGGTTTTAGCCCTGTCGTTTGCTGAAATGCCTGTTGTACAACCATTCCCCAATAAATCAACCGATACAGTGAATGGAGTGCTGTGCACGGAAGTATTGGTGCGGACCATTAATTCAAGATCGAGCTGTTCACAGCGTTTTTCGGGGAGGGGCGCGCAAATCAGGCCACGGCCATAGGTGGCCATAAAATTAACTATCTCGGGTGTAATCAGTTCAGCTGCACAGATAAAATCACCTTCGTTTTCGCGATCCTCGTTGTCCACCACTATTACCACTTTCCCTGCTTTGATGTCGGCAATAGCCTCTTTTATGGTGTTTAACTCAAACAATATATTATTCATAAAATTTTTTGTGCTATACAGTATAAATTATGCGGTAATTAGCATGCAAAATTAAAATTTACAAATGAATCTGACAGATTCCTGCTTGGCTAATTAACCAAAATCAGCTGAATTATGCAATGAAAATGGTCAGCTGCGTTTTACTTTTGGCCATTTCACCGAGTAATTGCCTGATAAAAAGGCGAAAAAACCTTTGACAATGGCATAATTCATTATAAAAAGGTAGTAAGGGGCAAAAAGTGCTTTGGGTCTAATCCGTTGATCTTTTATAGAACTTCCCCATAATACCAATAAATAAAACAGGCATTGCAATATAAAAATACAGGTGTAAACAATAGAATTATAAGGGCTTATAACAATGAGGAGGTTGAGCAAAATAACTACCGGGAAAAGGAGAGGCACAATGGTCCAGCGCAATACTTTATGAGAAATATATTTGACAGTGAGGAACCCGTATTTCAAAGGGTTAAGCAAATCAGTCATGCGGGTAAGTGTTTGCAGGCCGCCTACGGCAATCCTTACTTTTCGCTTGATTTCCTCAGCTATGTTAAGCGAAGCCGATTCTTTACCCCAGGCTTTTGGCGCATATTTAACCCTGTAACCTTTCCGAACCATTTGTAACGAAAGCGTAAAATCATCCAGGATGGTATCATCGCTGACTTCCTCATAGTATTCAAGCCTTAGGGCAAATATTTCACCAACGGCGCCAACCACAGAACCGGTTTCAGATTCAAGCCTTTTGATAAGCGATTCGTATTGCCAGTACAAACCTTCGCCCGCACTAACTGCCTTTTGCAGGCCTAATTCGCCAACACGTTTTTCGCCGGTCACGCACCCGGTTTTTAGGTCGGCAAATGGCTTAATTATTTCCTTAAGAGCTTCCCTGTTCAGCATGGTATTGGCATCGGTAAATACAACAAAAGGGGTTTCAATCATTTTCATACCCCTGTTCATGGCATGAATTTTACCTTTGCGCTCATATTCATGCATAACCTTAATTTCGGGATACCTGCAAAGCAATTCGTTGGTATTGTCGTTTGATCCATCGGTAATCCACAAAATGTTAAGCTTTTCAGCAGGGTAATCGAGGTCCATGCAATTATTAACTTTCTCAATTACAAATTTTTCCTCGTTATAAGCCGGAATACAAAGGGTAACCTCTGGTTCTGTTAAACCGGCAGTGGTTTTGTTCTTTCTGAAAAATACAAACCTGAAGAGGGTTACAAGCAAAAGCAGTATGGTGTATCCTACATAAGCATAAAAAACAATACCCAAGAATATCCAGAATAGTATTTTCAATGTCATGTTAAATGCGCTTGATAAAAATCGGCTAATTGGCGGGCAATGTTCCGGTTGTTGAAATAACCTGCAACAAAAAGGGCACCTTGCCTGCCAAGTTCATGGCAAAGGTCAGGATTATTAATCAATCTTTCAATATGAAGGAGGAATCCATTTACGTTTTCTGCAATAATGATGTGCTTTTCATGCTCCGCATCAAGTCCTTCTGCACCGATTGGGGTGGTAACAACAGGTTTTCCCTGCGACATGGCTTCAATTATTTTCAGACGCATTCCGCTTCCTGAAAAACAGGGAGCAACCAATATGTTCTTTGAGCGGATGAATGCGGGAGCATCGCTGACTTCACCATGAAAGCGAATTCCCCGCTTTTCCAGGAGTTGCGATAGTTTTGCCGGTGCGTTCCTTCCGGCCACATGCATTTCAAGCACAGGATGTCTTTTTTTAAGTTCGGGAAAGACTTTCCTGGCAAACCAAAGCAAACCCTCCAGATTGGGTAGCCAATCGAGCGATCCCAAAAAGTAAAGTGACGCAGGGGGGGACAGGTTCTTATGCTTATCTTTTTCAAAGTCTTCCGGCATGTCAATTCCGGCAGGACAAATATGTGAGGGACGGGTGTTCCCAAGGAGGTCGAACTGATCTTTATCACGCGCAGTAATGGGCACCAACACATCGCAAAGGTTTATCTGTCTCCTTTCGAAGCGTTTAATTCTTTTAGACAATAAAATAAAATAAATCTTCTTAAATGGATTTTTTTCCTGTCTGGCATTGCGTTTCCAAATCTCATGTTCAATATTGTGCGCCCTCAGCGCGACAATGGCATCAGAATGCTTCCGTATTACCGGCAGATAGGGAGTCAAATAGAGCCCTTCGAGTTGCACCACGTCAAAAGCTTCCTGGGTGAGTATCGAGGCCAGGGTATCAGCAAAATTGTCATCAATAAACCGCTTCGCATTATAAGGCATTGTTGAGAACAGTAAGTTTTTCATCAAGTCTGTAATTCGGGTGGTTGTATCTACAAACGTTGTATGCACAGGCATAATGCTGTTAAATGCATCAAGCTGCTTGTCCGATATAAGGTGTTTTGGAGTGCGCATGGCCAGAACGGTTATGGAATGACCAATTTCACTGAGGGAACTTGCCAGATGAAACATGGCCATGGAGCCACCATCGTGGGGCGGATAGGGAGGTTTATTGCATAGTTGCAGTATTTTCATGCAAAGGGTAAGAGATTATCAGTGGTTTTCAGGTCATCCTTTCTGCCTCGGACCGTATGGCAGCGCTGTTCAGCAAGTTAATCATGCCGGTGCACAGTTCCATTACCAGCCTGAGATTCCGGCGCAACCGCATTACTTTATATCGAAGATGAAACAACCGGATGAGACCTATCGGGAATATAAAGGTTGCAAGCCATCTGAACTGCTTCCGGGTGAAAATTTCAGAGGTTATTCTCCCGTCAATTAATGGAAATTCGCTTAAGCGTTTCTTGAAATAAGGTATTCTGAACCAATTGCTTAAGATGGTCAGGTCAATCAGGCTGTTGTAATGCACGCCAAATTCGACAAGGTAGGTAAATCCTGTATTTTCAAAGGACTTGCAGGCCAGGTTAAATAGTTTCTGATCATTCTTAAGCAATTCAAGATTTTTTCCGGCCATTTCGCGAATAGCGCCAAATTCGTTTTGCAGTTGTTCCCTGGAAATATCAATCAGATCAAATTTGCCTGCAACATGCTCTTTCTTTTCGAGGAGTATTCCTTTCCTTAATCCGGCTTTTTCCCTTATCCAGTTAAAATAGGTGTCGATATTGAGAATGGCAGAATCGTTGGTTGCCTGGTAGGTAAGAAAAATGCCGGCAATTGCCAAGATGATCGAGGACATCCACATACCCTGAAAAGAGGTAAGTACACTCTCCTCTACAAATTTCTGACCGGTTAGAGATATTATGTAATAGATAATAAAAAGAAGGGTTGAAATAACGGTTGGCAATCCCAGTCCGCCTTTACGGATGATTGCTCCCAGGGGGGCTCCTATAAAAAGAAAGATCAAACAGGCAAAAGACAGGGTGAACTTACGGTGCCACTCTATCTCATGGCGCCGCAGAATCCGTTTTTCATATTCAAGGTTTGATGAACTGGTCAGGACCAGGTACTGGTTGGTGGAAACGTCATTCAGTGCGTTGGTGACAAAGTCCCTTCGCGCTGCCAGATTGAATGAAGCAAAAACACTGTCGAAATCGCTTATAGGTTTGTATTGTTTAATAACCAGTTCCTCACCAGGATTTTTTACAGAATCAGCTGCCGTTTTTGCTGATTTAGGCAAATCGGGTCTGTTTTGACTGGCAATACGTCTGGCTTCGGCCTTTCTTAATGCGTCTGTGTTTATCAGATTTCTTTCCTGACTTTGGGTTTGCGTTGGGGTTGAGCGAGAATATATGTTACGGCTTGCAGGTGAGTGCCTTATTATAGTATTCCGGCCTGTTTTGAAGAAGCTGTTGTTCACCAGGCTGTTCCTGAATTCCAGACTACGCATGTTTAAGCCTGCACGAATGGAATCTGTTGCTTTTTCTAACTGTGTAACATTAAGCATCTGGTAGGCGTTCTTAAAAAAGTTTTCATCAGATCTCGACAATTCGAATCCGCTCACAGCAATCAAAATACGTTGTTCCCTGAATGTCATAAACCGGTGCTGATAGGTGCGGTCTTTTCTGCGCCGGCCTTCATCTGCCTCGGTGTATTTATGCCCGTTCCACAAAGTTATGATCATGTTTCGCTTGTCGGCAGTCATCATCATACGCCCTGAGTCGGCTAAGGTAACGTCGAGATTGCCTTTGTTGGAGGAATGATCATAAATAGTAATTCCATATAACAGATTTTTGTTCTGGTCTTTTTTATTCACCCTGATGGTATAATCACCAAGTCCTTTGTAGAACATGCCTTCGGTAATGGACACTTCGGGTTTAAGGTTTTTCAGGTCATAACGCAACGACCTCATTTTTAGGTTAGTTACCGGTAGAACATTGTTTGAAAAAAAGAATGCCCCGATGGAAATCAGTATAACCAGAAAGGTAACAGGCATAAGTATTCTGCGAAGGGATATTCCGGACGCTTTCATGGCCGTAAGCTCAAAATACTCACCCATATTACCGAATGTCATTAATGAAGACAGTAAAATGGCCAGGGGCAGAGCAAGTGGAACCAGTCCTGATGAGGCATAAAGCAGTAATTCAGCTATGATATTGAATTCAAGCCCCTTTCCTACGAGCTCATCAATGTAACGCCACAGGAACTGCATGAGGAGAAGGAAGAGCACAATGAAAAAAGTCATTACAAAGGGCCCCAGGAACGATTTGATAACCAGTCGATGTAATCGCTTCACAGCTTGTTATTGTGTTTTTTTATGCAATTGCAAAGCTATGATAATTTTCCCAGCAAAACAGGTTTATAGGCCAATCACATGTTTCAATTTGGCAATTTGGGAGTTCCAGAGTTCAATAGTGCTTTCTTTATCTTCATCTTCAGAAAAGTCTGTAATGATCAGCGCAGTGTCACCGGTAAGTTCGTCTGTATTGAGCCTGAACTCAAACCAATGGGTTTCCGGCTCAGGCGAGTCGGTCCATCTGAAACGTATGTATTTGTTTTCTTTACGTTGAATGATATCGGCTTTTTGTTCTGTTTTATCCCAGAAGAAAGAGTACTGGCTTCCGTTGATATTGACATTATCGGCAAACCACTCAGATAAACCGCCTGGAGTGCTTAAACGAGGGAAGAGTACTTTTGGGGAGGAGTTCAGGGTATATTCAAGAACAATCTTTTTCATCATGAGACGGACAGGGTTTAATGCAATGGGGTTTGATTCTGCTGTGTATTGATTTGTGCAATATATAAAAATGTTGGTTATATTCAAAAAAAAAGCGGAGTTATTGGCTCCGCTTTCAGTGAAATAAACAATTAATTATTCTTAAACTTGAGCAAGGTAGTCGGTTGAACAAAAACCCTCGGTGCCATCGGTAGCCTTAATATAGTACCAGCCATTGTACATTTTTTTAATTAACTGTACTTGTGAATGATGGGCCGCTTTCCCAATGATGTCGAAATTTGTGCCCGGTCCCTTTCGGATATTCAGGTTTGAGCTTTTGGTAACAACCTTCATCATGATGTTTTTTGCCCGAAGGTCTTCTACCTCAAGGTAATTCCTGACTTCGGTAACACCCGGAGCCTTTTTCAAAACGTTAACAGCTGCCTCGGCGGTTGTTCCGTCAGGTACACTGCCAGTAACTGAAAGCACTCCTTTTTCGAGTGAACATCCCAGGTTAGGAATTTTTATGCCAGCAGCAGACAGCAGGGATACATAATTGGCCTTTTCCTGCGGTGTAGTTATGGCCTTAGCCAGATTATCAAATAAACCCATGG
>JAFGVG010000260.1 GCA_016938095.1 Bacteroidales bacterium | reverse complement strand
CAGTCGGGCAGGGTAAACGAAGGCGCCCTGGGCTGGTTTTCGGCCTTTGCCATGGTTTACCCGTTTGAGAGCGCTGCCTACCAAACGGCCGTTGGATCATATTCGATGCCGGTTAGGTCGAAATACGGCTATCATATTATTCGCGTTAACGGAAAACGCCCCTCGCTGGGTGAAATTAAGCTGCTGCACATCATGGTCAGGTCGGATAATAACGCCACCCCCGAAGCTAAAGCCAAAGCAGAAGAAAAGGCTGCAACCTGCTATAACCTGTTGCAACAGGGTACGCCATTTGCCGAGGTAGTGAAGCTGTATTCCGAAGATGCAGGAACCGCAAGGTATGGCGGACAAATGCGCTGGCTTCGCTCGGGCGAACTGCCTCCCGAAATTGAAGAAACCGTGTTTGCGCTTACCGACAGTGGCACCTATACAAAACCATTGCAATCGATTTACGGATGGCATATTTTTCAATTGGAGAACCGGCGCCCTGTTCCTCAGTTCGAAAAGATCAGGTCGCAGCTCGAAGAACGGATTTTAATGGACGAGCGTGGTAAGCTCACCCAGGAGTCATTTCTCGACATGCTCAAAAAAGAGTACCATGCCAGGGTATATCCTGAAAATATCAAAACGCTGGTCGGTGTAATGGATAGTTCGGTATACAGCGGAAACTGGAATGCTGACGTGGCTGCAGACTTTACCGAACCGGTGTTTACCTTTGGCAGCCGTACATGCGCGCAGAAAGAATTGGCAGAATACATTGCCCAAACCAGGCGGTACAACATGAAAGACAGCCTCAGCGTCATTGCCCGCGAAAAGTGTAACGCGTTATTGCAAAAGGAACTTATGGCTTATGAAAAGCTTCAGCTCGAAACCAAATACCCGGCTTTCAGATACCTCATGGAAGAATACAACGAGGGGATACTGCTGTTCAATATTATGGACGAAATGGTATGGAGTAGGGCTGTTAAAGATTCTGCAGGCCTCAGGGACTTTTACGGACAACATAAAGGTGATTACCGGTGGAACGAACGTGCGGACATATCGGTATATACAGTGAATGATCCGTCAAAACTCAAAGCAGTGGCCAAACTGGCCCGTAAAAGAGCAAAGCTGAACATGGGTGCCGGTGATTTTGTCCGTCAGGTTTGTTCGTCCGATACACTTCCCTGTGTTGAGGTTACCGACCAGCTGATTGAGCGCGGCGAGGCCATGCCCCTTAACGGTTTTAACTGGAAAGCCGGCTATGCAAAAACCGTTCAGGAGGGTGGAAAAACCAGCATTTTGGTGGTAAACCGGCTGCTGCCTCCAACGGAAAAAACCTTTGATGAGGTACAGGGACAGGTGACTGCAGATTATCAGAATTTGCTTGATGAACAGTGGATAGCATCGCTCAGGGCTAAGTATCCTGTAAAGGTCAATAATGATGTGCTTAAGAAGGTCAGCCTGCAGTGACATGCTAAATCACATATTACCGGTAAAAACGTAACTAAAAGAAAATATTGGATGAAAAAACTGCCTTATCTGTTGCTATTGGTCTGCTTGTCAGTAGCCTGCGGGCGCAATGAACCTAAAAAAGACGAGCAACCCCTGGCCAGGGTGTACAACAAATACCTGTACATGTCCGATCTCAAAGGGGTTGTTCCGGCGGGTATTTCCGGTACCGACAGTGCTTCACTGGTAAAAGACTTTGTTGAAAAATGGATCCGCAATCAGCTGCTGCTGAACAAAGCCGAGTTAAACCTTACCGACGAGGAAAAGAACGTTGAGCAACAAATGGAGAGCTACAGGAGTTCGTTGCTGATTTATGCCTATCAGCAGGGATACCTGCAGCAGAACCTCGACACTGTGGTGACCGATGCTGAAATAGAGGCCTATTATAACGATAACCAATCGAATTTTTTATTGGGCGAGCCTTTAATGAAGGGTACCTTTATTAAGCTTCCGGCAAATGCTCCCGAAATTTACAAGCTTAGACAATGGTACCGGGCCGATGATCCCGAAAGCATTAAAAACCTCGAAGGATATTGTTATGAACATGCCGAGGTTTATGACCATTTTAATGAAGGCTGGGTAAATCTCAACGAAGTGCTCCGCATGATGCCCCAGGGAAACGGTGCATACGAGCAAACGCTTAAATACCGGAAGTACCTGGAGGTGAGGGATAACAATTATTATTACTTTCTCAATGTAAAAGAAATGGCACCAGAAGGTACGGTTTCGCCCTTCGAACTCGTTAAAGAAGATATTCATTATATTATTCTGAATAAGCGAAAAGTTAAACTCATCAGTGAGCTTGAAACCAGTATTTATTCAGACGCGCAAAACAGAGGAAATTTTACCATATACCAAAAACAATGAAGCACATTTCATTTCAATTAATCGTTATTTTTCTCCTTCTTGGTTCCTATGCAGCTAACGCGCAACCCGTAGTGATTGATGAGGTTGTAGCCATCGTGGGCGATAAAAAGGTGTTGTTCTCCGACATCGAAAAAGCCATTCTGCAAATGAAAGAGCAGGGCGAACAGGTTTCTGCCCAAACCCGCTGCATGGTGCTGGAACAATTGCTTACGCAGAAGTTGCTGATGAACCAGGCTGAAGTGGATAGTCTTGTGGTGACCGATTCGCAGATCGAAGGCGAACTCGACTCCCGCATGCAATACTTTGTTAATGTTTTCGGAACCCAGGAAAAACTCGAAAGTTATTTCAATAAATCAGTGATTGAAATTAAACAGGACAGCCGTGAAGAAATCCGCGAAATGCTGCTGAGCCGCGAAATGCGTCGCAAAATTACGGAAGGTTTGTCTGTTACACCTTCGGAAGTGAGAGCTTATTACCGAAGTTTACCACAGGACAGCCTGCCATATATCGATGCCGAAGTGGAATATAACCAGATACTGATCTATCCCAGGTCGAGTGAACAGGCCATTATTGACGCCCGTGAAAAATTGCTCAACATCCGTGAGAAAATTCTGAACGGTGAAAGTTTCAT
>JAFGVG010000259.1 GCA_016938095.1 Bacteroidales bacterium | reverse complement strand
TTTTCCCATAGTGGTTTTGCCAATGATGAGTGTGGGGCGGTTTTTTTCCTGTGTGGCTTTCATCAGTGCAGCCCTTATTTCGTCGGCATCGTTACCTTTAATGGTAATGACATGCCAGCCCCAGGCGCTGTATTTGGCAGCCGTATCCTCGAGGGTAACCGATGCGGTTTTTGTTGAAAGTTGTATGTCGTTTGAATCGTAAAACATGATCAGGTTGTGCAGTCCCAGGTAACCAGCCAGCCGGCCGGCGCCTTGTGATATTTCTTCCTGAACGCCGCCATCGGAAATGAAGGTGTAGATTTTGTGCGACATCCATTCGCCAAAACGTGCGCACAGAAAGCGTTCGGCTATGGCAGCACCGACAGCCATGGTATGTCCTTGCCCGAGAGGTCCGGAAGTGTTTTCGATACCGCGTTTAACATCCAGTTCGGGATGACCCGGAGTGGGGCTTCCCCATTGCCTGAAACTTTTCAGGTCGTCGAGCGAAAAATTACCGGTGAGGGTAAGCATGGCATACAACATGGGCGACATATGGCCCGGATCGAGAAAGAACCGGTCGCGATTGCGCCAAGTCATATCGGTCGGGTCCCAGTTCAGAAATTCCGAATACAGAATGTTTATAAAATCGGCTCCGCCCATAGCGCCACCTGGGTGACCCGACTTGGCCTTTTCCACCATGGCGGCGGATAAAATTCTGATGTTGTCTGCTGCTTTGTTTACCACTTCTTTTTTCATGAATATTATTTTGTTGGGTTGAACTTGATTTACCTGAACGGCAAATTTAACATAAACTTTTACAACCGATTGCAGCGCAGTATAAAAATTCTTTGTGGAAATGCTAACATTGGCTAATAGCCAAAGGCTAAAATATTATGTGTATTTTTACCGCCTAAAACATTAACCATTATGAGTCTGCAATGCGGTATCATTGGCATCGCCAACACGGGTAAAACCACTATTTTCAACTGTATGTCGAATGTTAAGGCCGAGACTTCCAACTTTGCCTTTACCTCCAACAAATCGAACATTGGCGTAATTCATGTGCCCGATCAGCGGTTGTACGAGCTCGAAAAGCTGGTGCCCACGCAGCGGGTGGTACATGCCACTGTGGAAATTGTGGATATTCCGGGACTCACCAAAGGTGCCAATCAGGGCGAAGGTGTGGGAAACAAGTTTCTGGCCGACATCCGCAATACCGATGCACTGATACATGTACTGCGCTGTTTTGACGATGACAACCTGCCACACATTGATGGTTCGGTTGATCCGGTGCGCGATATCGAAAATATTGACTTTGAGCTCCAGGTGAAGGATCTTGAAAGTGTGGAGAAAAAAATGCAGCGGTTCGAAAAAATGGCCCGCGTGGGTGATAAGGACGCCAAACACGGTATGGAAGTTTTGGGCAAGGTGAAGTCGCATCTCGAGTCGCTAGGCAATGTAAGGGACCTGAAGCTTGAGCCTCTTGAACGGAAATACATTGACGACCTTTTTTTGCTGACTATAAAACCTGTGATGTTTGTTTGCAACGTAGATGATGCTGCTGCTGTCAAAGGCAATGCTTATGTGGAGCGGGTGAAAGAACACCTGAAAGACAGGCATGTTGAGATTTTAACGGTGGCTGCCCGACTTGAGGCCGAGATTGCCGACTTTGACAACGACGAAGACAAAGCGCTTTTTTTGGCGGATGCAGGGTTGGAAGAACCCGGTGTAAACCGAATGGTGCGTTCGGCTTATGGTATGCTGAACCTGTTATCGTTTTTCACTGTGGGAGCCGACGAAATAAGGGCATGGACCATTCATAAGGGTATGACTGCCCCGCAGGCAGCAGGAGCCATTCACAGCGACCTTGAGCGGGGATTTATCAGGGCTGAGGTGATTAAGTACGCCGATTTCATTGCCCTGGGTTCCGAACATGCCTGCAAGGAAAAGGGCAAGTTGATGGTAGAGGGTAAAAACTATGTGGTTTGTGACGGGGATATCCTCCATATCCGGTTTAATGTTTAGATTGCTGCGGGCATTTCTGGTTTTTGCGACCCTGGTTGTTTTGGTCACAGGCAAAATATCAGCCCAGGAAACGGACATGATAGCCACAGCTTTGGCCCGCCATTATATTGCCGAAAGGGGAGAGGTAATTATTTCATTTGTTCTGCCACCCGGTCTTTCGCCCGGGATTATTTCGGAAAACCTTTCCATTGATAATATCCTGAATGATACGGTCACTGCCTATACCACAGCGAATGGTTTTGAGTGGTTCAACCGGTTGAACATACCTTTTACTGTTTGGCCGCCGGAAATGGCAGATCGGCCTTTAGTCTCACGAAGTATGGGAACCGACTGGCGTCAAAGCTATCCCGACTACCCTACTTATGTTCAATTAATGGAAGATTTTACTGCCAACTATCCCCAGATATGCCTGTTAAGGGAATTCGGTGTTTCAGCCGGGGGCAGGAAACTATTGGCGATCAAAATATCAGACCATGCTCAGATGGCAGAAGATGAACCTGTTATATTTTACACCTCAACCATGCATGGGGATGAACTGCTGGGCTATATCATGCTGTTACGCCTTATTGAACACCTGTTAAGCAGTTATGAGTCCGACAATACCATACAAAATCTGGTAAACAGTACGGCAATCTGGGTTAACCCGCTGGCCAATCCCGATGGTACCTTTTTTCTATCGGATTCCACTGTTAATGGAGCCACGCGCTTTAATGCGAACCAGGTGGACCTGAACCGAGATTTTCCGGACATTCGTACGGATGCCTGGCGAAATACGGTCAGGCAATCCGAAACTACGGCCATGATTGATTTTATGGAAGATATCAGGCCGGTACTTTCGGCCAATTTTCATGGTGGTGCCGAGGTGGTGAATTACCCAATGGACACCTGGAGCAGGTTGCATGCCGACGATAGCTGGTACAGGGCTTTATCAAGGGCTTATGCGGATACTGTACACCATTATGCGTCGCCGGGATACATGACCTTTAAGGAGAATGGCATAACGAACGGGTATGCATGGTACCCGGTTTATGGCGGAAGGCAGGATTACAACAATGTATTGCTGCATGGAAGGGAGGTAACCATTGAATTGTCGGACGACAAAACGCCACCTGAAAGTCATATCGAAAACTACTGGCAGTACAATCAGCGGAGTCTACTGCAATATATGCAAAGCGCATTTACAGGGATTACAGGTGTTGTAACCGATTCGGTTTCGGGTTTGCCCGTCGGGGCGGAAGTCAGGCTTCTGTATCACGACACTGACAGTTCCTATGTTGTAAGCAACCCGGCGCATGGCAGGTTTTATAGGTTGACGGATGGCGGCGAGTATTTACTACAGGTAAAAGCACCGGGATATGTTACACAGATACGCCAGGTGCAGGTAACACCAGGCAGTATGTCAGCTGTTGACATTGCACTGGTCCCCTTTGCATCCACTGGCTTATTTCCAAATCCTTTTGGAAGTGAGTTGTTTATTAGCATAGACAAACCGGGTGATGAACTGGAGACTGAGGTATTTGATATCGCGGGAAGAAAAGTGACACAGCTGAACCAAACAGTGCAGCAAGCAGGCTTACAATTGCTTCAGTTGGGTCGATTGGCGCCCGGAACCTATATTATAAGGTTGTATTATCAGGGGAAGAAGCATCAACAGGTAGTAATAAAAACGGCCGTTAGCCGTTAGCCATTAGCCGCCGTGCCCGCCGTAGCTTTAGCGAAGGAGGGTTAGCCATTAGCC
>JAFGVG010000258.1 GCA_016938095.1 Bacteroidales bacterium | reverse complement strand
GGGTAGAGCCACGAGGGATAGGTCTTTTGCAGGAGCAATCCGAATGCCGTTTCGCTATGCCCGAAACGGGTAAGTACATGGCACAGGTAGGGTGTCCCCAGAAAACCGGTAGTCAGGTGCATGCCATAGCTTTTAACATTTTCGGCTAGTCTGTCGGCTGCCTGTTTGCGCAACGATTCAGGCAGCATATCAAAATGCAATGCCAGCACATATGCCGTTTGTGTGCCCGATACGAGTCGTCCGTTCGGCGTCATGTACTCCTGAACAAATGCTTCCTTTATCTTCTTCAACAGCGCGGCATAAAAAGCAGCATCGTCCTGCCGGCCCAGTACTTCTGCTGCTTTAATGAGCAATTGTGTTGAATGGGCATAAAAGCACTGGGCAATCAGGTATTTATCGGTTACTGCTGCCCTGCCGTCGTTGTCATCATCGGGCCGGTAAAAGAGCCAGTCGCCAAAATGGAAGCCTGTATTCCACAAATCATTGTCAGCCATCTTACGTATGCTTTCGACATAAGCTTTCATGGAAGCATATTGCTGCTCCAGCAACTGTTTATCGCCATAAGCCAGGTACATGTTCCAGGGAATGACTGTGGCTGCATCGGCCCATCCGGCGCTGTTGACTGAACCCGAGCCCAGCACATTGGGAATAACGAAGGGAACGCGTCCTTCGACTTGATCTGCTTCGAGATCGCGCAGCCATTTGGCAAAAAAGCTGTTTACATCCATATTAAAGGCTGCTGTACGCGAAAATACCTGAGCATCCCCCGTCCATCCCAGTCTTTCGTCACGTTGCGGACAATCGGTGGGCACATCCAGGAAATTTCCTTTCTGACCCCATTGAATATTATGTTGAAGCTGATTGATCATCGTGTCAGAACACGAAAAAGTGCCCGTTGGTGGCATATCGGAGTAAAGTACAATGGCCATGAAGTTTTCAGGTTTTATTTCGCCAGGGTAGCCTTCGATTTTCAGGTACCGGAATCCGTGCCAGGAGAAATGCGGCTCAAATTCTTCAATGCCCTCGCCCCTGAGGATGAAAACATCACGTGCTTTTGCCGCACGAAGGTTTTCGGTATAGAAATTACCTTCCTTATCCAGTACCTCGGCATGACTAAGGGTAATCTTTGTTCCGGGATTTCCTGAAACCTTCATTTGTACCCAGCCCACCAGGTTCTGTCCGAAATCAATTACCTTTTCTCCGGCAGGAGTAACCAGCACTTTCAATGGCTTCAGGCTTTCCTGCTTTTTAACCGTTTCGTTGCGTGTGGCTACCAGGATATCCATGTCGTATTCCGCCACTTTAACAGGTTTCCAGTCTGAATCATCGTATGCGGGTAACTGCCAGCCTTTTTTAACTTTCTGATTGTCGATAATTTCGCCATTGTATATTTCGGAATACCTGACCTCGCCGGTGGCTGATTTCCAGGAACCATCGGATACAATGCTTTCTTTGGATCCGTCGGAATAAACCAGGTTGAGCTGACACAGCAAAGCAATATCCTTGCCATATACATTGATGTTATTGGTATAACCAATGACACCCCTGTACCAGCCATTGCCCAGCATTACGCCCAAAGCGTTGTTTCCCGTTTGCAGCAGGGAAGTAACATCATAAACCTGGTATTGCAGTCTTTTCCGGTATGCTGTCCAGCCGGGCGTGAGGTATGCATCCCCCACCCTTTTACCGTTGATATGCGCCTCATACATGCCATGGGCAGATATGAACAAATGCGCTGAAGCAATTTTCCGGCTAATGGTAAATGGCTTGCGCAATAACGGGCTTGGTCGCATGGCCTGGTCCTCGGTAAAACCAGGCTCAATCCATTTTGCCTGCCAGTCGCTTTTTTCAAAAAATGCAGTGTGAAAAAAGGCAGGTTCACTCCAGGATGAAACCTTTCCGTTATTATCCCATACCCTTACCTGCCAGTGATAACGCGTATCGGATGCCAATGCCGGCCCTTTGTAAACAATATGTACCGATTGTGCCGAAGCTGTCTTGCCGCTATTCCAGATGATCGATTTCCCCTGGAAAACACGAACTTCGTAAGCTTGTTGCGCAACATTTCGTTTGTCCGAAATCAATTGCCATGAAAACCGGGGTTCAGTCACGTCAAGACCGACCGGATTTACCAGGTTTTCAGTTGTCAAATGACGCAGGGTAACCTGTGAGGCAACCCAAAGGAATGACATTGGGAGCATTAAAAGCAACAGAATCAGTTTTTTCATAGCTTATGGTTTTTTGTATGTACCAGCTTTTTTGTTCAACCGGGAATAGTAACCAAACCTATGAAAAAAACAAACGACTTTCAATATGTGTTTTGGTGATTCTTTTGTGCATTCTGGCTCTATGATTTTCAGACCAAAAGGAAACCAGAACAGCCGTTGTCAGGAATGTATTTCCGTATAGGTCTTAAATTGACGTGCCCATTTCATAACATTCGCCGGAGGTCTTTTTTCGTGCAATTCATCACCCATGAACTGCATATAGGGATGTACATAGGAGAAAAACATTTTGTAGGCTTCGCACAGGTAATTCAGTCCGTATTCTCCATCAGGGGTTTTGGCAAAGCGGTGTTTCGGGCATTCGCCATGGCAGGCGAACCTGTATTCGCATTGAATGCAATAACCGGGAAGTTTCAGCAGTTTATCCTGGCCAAACGCCAATTGCCGGTCCGATTGCGCCATATCGCGAATGGAGGCGGTGCCAATGTTTCCCAACCGGTAATGCGGGTAAACAAAATGATCGCACGAAAACAAATCGCCATTATGCTCCAATACCATGGCATTTCCACATGTTTCACTGAAAACACAAAGTCCGGGGGGGTCTCCGACCCAGTTGGCCAAGGTAACATCAAAGAGTTGAACAAACACCCTGCCCACATCATTGCGCACCCATTCGTCAAATACCTCAATGAGAAACCTGCCATAATCTCCGGGCCTAACCGACCATTCGGTAACCTCAGCACCGGCATCGAATCCAGGATCCACCAGTGTCAGATCGTTCTTACCGGCATTGTGCCTTGTACGTTCCACAATGGGTATAAACTGGATATAACCACTACCCACATCACGCAGAAAGCGATATATTTCAAGTGGATAATCAGCATTATGACGATGAATGACCGACAGGGTATTAAATTCAACCTTGTGCTTTTTAAAAAGTTCTATGGACTGCATTACCCTGTCGAATGTAGGTTTACCGGCAACATTCAACCGGTGCCTGTCGTG
>JAFGVG010000257.1 GCA_016938095.1 Bacteroidales bacterium | reverse complement strand
TACCGTATCAGGGTTTCCTACATCGGTTTCCAACCTAAAGAAATGGAAATTAACCTGAATAAATCCGTTAAACTTTCGGTTTCGCTGGTACCGGTGACGGATGCCATTGATGCCGTGACCATTACCGCACAACGAAAGGACGAAAATGTAAGAGAAACCGCAATGAGTACCGTTCAATTGCAATCGCGCGCCCTCCGCAAAATTCCAAACCTGATGGGCGAAGTGGACATACTCAAAACAATTCAGCTGCTTCCCGGCGTTCAAACGGCTGTTGAAGGATCGAGTGGTTTCAATGTCAGGGGTGGCAATGCCGACCAGAACCTTATTCTGCTCGACGGAGCCACTGTTTACAACCCTTCCCATCTGTTCGGGTTCTTTAGTGTTTTCAACGGTGATGCCGTAAAAAACATCGAACTATACAAGGGAGGCATACCTGCTGAATTCGGAGGCAGGTTATCCTCGGTGCTCGATGTAAGCATGAACGAGGGAAGTATGCAGCAATACAAGGGCAGTGCAGGAATCGGCCTTATTTCGAGCCGTTTTGCCTTTGACGGGCCCATTGTGAAAAACAAAATTTCATTTGCTTTGTCGGCCCGCCGGACATATGCCGACCTTATGCTGCCCTTTGCCTCAGATTCCGTTGCCCGTAACAGCAAAATCTATTTTTACGACCTCAATGCCAAAATAAATTACCAGGTAAATGCCAACAACCGGATATTCCTTTCGGGTTACTTCGGCAGAGATGTCAATGTACTGGGCAACCTCTACCAGATGAATTTTGGCAATGCCACAACCACCATAAGGTGGAACCATATTTTTATGGACAAGCTTTTTTCGAATCTTACCCTTATTTATAGCGACTTCAATTACAACCTGGGCATACCCGAAGGCATAATGGCTTTTAACTGGAAATCGCATATCCTCGATTACAGTCTGCGAAATGACTACACGTGGTATCTCAACCCTTCCAACACCATAAAATTCGGCCTGCAGATCACACACCACACCATTAAACCTGGTTCCATCCGGGGCGTTGGTAATTCAAGCGAAATACCAACCCTGCAATACCCTCATAATCATGGGATAGAGTCGGCTTTTTTCATAAGCAACGAGCAAAAACTGGGCCCGCATTTATCCGTTGTTTACGGGTTGCGGTTTTCGCTATTTCAGAATATAGGAAAGGGAACGCTTTACCATTATGATGCTGAATACAATCCCACAGATTCAACCGTTTACCGGAGCGGCAACATTTTTAATACATTCGGAAATCCCGAGCCAAGGATAAACGTTCGCTATTCATTATCTGACAAAAGCTCGGTTAAGATCAGTTACAACCGCACGGCACAATACCTGCACCTGGCCTCGAATTCAACAGCAACTTTTCCGCTCGACATGTGGTTTATGAGTAATCCGAATGTTAAACCGCAGCTGGCTGACCAGGTGGCGGCCGGCTACTTCAGGAATTTCAAAGAAAACACCATCGAAACCTCCCTGGAAGTGTTTTACAAAGAAATCAGCAACGCAATTGATTTTAAGGATCATGCCACATTGCTCCCGCAGGAATATCTCGAAGGGGAATTGCGCATTGGTAAAGCCTGGTCGTATGGAGTTGAATTCCTGCTGCGGAAACAAAGCGGCAGGCTGACAGGTTGGTTGAGCTATGCCTATATCCGGACGTTCCGGAAAATTCCGGCCATTATTTCGGGCAGGCAGTTTAACCCAACGTACGACAAACCCCATAATGTTTCACTGGTGGCCAATTACGAGATCAGTAAAAAATTCGACGTGTCGGCAAACTGGGTATATTCCACTGCCATTCCGGTGACGGTACCCCAGCAGGGATACAATTTCTGGAACATCTGGGCACCCGATTATTCGTACAGGGGTGGCGTGCGAATACCCGGCACTGCCTACCACCGGCTCGATCTGTCATTGAATTACCATTTCAGGACATTCAAACTCGAAAGCAGCCTGAATCTTTCGGTTTACAACGCCTATAACCGGCATAATGCCTTTGCCGTTTATTTCAGGGATAAAAACCTTGACCGCGAAAGCAGCGGCGACGAAAGCGGAATCGAAGTGGTAAAGCTCTACCTGTTCCCGATTGTTCCGGCCATTACCTATAATATAAAGTTCTGATTGCATGAAGAAAGACAACTGCAATAAACCTCACAGGCTGCAATCCATCATACCTTTGCTATTACTGACATTGATTGCCCTGACGGGATGTGAAGAAATTATGGATGTAAGCTTCAACAGCAATGCTTCGCCAAATATTGTTGTAAGGGGATCCATATCCACCGATGCAAGGGCGCACAGGGTGATCCTTACTTACACAACAGATTATTTTCACCCCGATACCCTGATGGCCACCGGAGCCACTGTAAGTATCACCGATGGGGTGAATACCTTTAGCCTCGAAGAAACAGAAGAAGGTACTTATTACACCGCCGAAAATGTGCGTGGGATTGCCGGCAGATATTACACGTTGCAGGTTACGCTACCCGATGGCAGGCAGTATTCGGCAACCGATTATATTTACCCGGCAGGCGGGTTCGATTCTATAGCGCAAACCGGAAATCACAAAACCCATTATTCGGGATACGGGTATAACGTTCTTTTTTACGGACAGGAACCCCAGCCCGAAGGACACTGTTATTTGTTCATGCTGTATAAGGATGACATGGTTTACTCCGATACCGTAACCGAGGTAGCCTTTGCTGACGATGCGTTTATAAATGGTATTTATGTAAAGGATTATCCGGTTTACCGCATACGGGAGTCTGATTTAACCGATGCGGCCCGGGTAACCCTCGAAATGCACACAGTCAGCCGCGCGTATTACGAATTTTTGTCGGCCCTGATGCTTGAAACCGTTTGGAAAGGAAGCCCGTGGGACGGCCCGCCTGCCAATATACCGGGCAATGTCAGCAATGGCGGTAAAGGTTTTTTCAGGGCTTCCTCAACCAAGCGCCAGTCAAAGGTCTTTTACCCTACCCTGCGGACGAATTGAGGTAATCTTTTAAGGCATCGACATACTTTTCAAAAGCCTCCACCCCTTTTGGTGTAATCTGGCAGGTAGTCTGCGGATAATTATCGCGGAAAGCCTTCTCAATGCTAATATATCCGGCTTCCTCGAGTTTCTTTAGCTGTATACTGATATTCCCCCTGGTGGCCCCGGTTTTTTCGAGCAAAAAAGTAAAGGTTGCAGATTTCACGCCAATGAGCAACGAAATAACTGACAATCGTAGCTGCGAATGCAGCAATGGATCGAGTTCCTTGAACATGGCTTACATGGTTTTGCTTTTTATTTTTAACAGGTGACCCGGCACAATATAGGACAATGCAACAGCCCCGGTAAAAATGAGCAGCTGAACCGGGTACGGAACAAGAAATGCTATAATACCGGATATCCATGCCAGCAGAGCGCCCCATATCAGCGGCTTATAATTCACCAGGCCCCCCGATACAAAAATAGCCAGTCCGTACATAGCCATGGCCGTTGGTAAAATTACCCCGTACGCCTGTCGCATGTTTGCAAAGAAAATAAGGATACCTAAACTGATCATCCAGCCCAGCCAAAGGTAAGCCATGGCAGTGCCAATAAATGTCCGGGCGCCCTCGGCTCTTTTCTGTCTCAGATAAAACCACAGTGTGACAAGGGTACCCAATGTCATCAGTATGGGCCATACCAGGTAATGCTGTGGATATTGCACCACCTTTATCAGCAAAAATTCAGCAATACAGGTGAAGGCCACCAGATACCCCCAGAAGAGATAATAAAAGTAATTGCGGCCTATGCGGCTTTTAGCCGATTCAATCATGTCGTAAATGATCTTCAGGCTTGCTTCGTGTTTTAAAACGTTGTTTTCCATGTTATGGATTTTTAATTGTTGATCTAAAACAAATACATCGATACAAATATAAACTTGTTTATTATATAAACCTAATTTTTCATCGATATTTTCAGGCCATTGGTCGCATTTTTTATGGTTGTAGTATGTATTATTCTATTTTTGCGAGACTTTTACGATAAATAATTTTTATTGCTGGTTGCTGCAGCTGTCAGATTTGCTAACGGTTTAACATCATCCTATGCCCATGATGCTTCAGTCGGATTCACCCGTGAAACACGCCCTTCGATTTCGTTTAATAACCTTTTTACTGGTCGCTGCCTGTTTTTTCCCCAGGATAGTGTTAGCTGGCGAAAATACAGGAAACAATGAGCCCCGTGTATATAATACGGTAAGGATAACCAAAGAAAAACCTAAAATTGACGGTGTGCTTAACGATGCCTGCTGGCTCGAGGGTGAATGGTCGGGTCATTACCGCCAGTGGATGCCGGCTGAAGGGGCTGAACCATCGCAGCAAACCAAGATAAAAATCCTGTATGACAATGAAAACATTTACGTAGCCATCCGTTGTTACGATAATGAACCGGACAAAACCGACCGGCAAATGGCCAGGCGTGATGAATTTTCGGGTGACATTGTAGGCATTAACTTCGACAGTTATCATGATCATCGCACCGGTTTTGAATTTAACCTCACTGCAGCAGGGTCAAAAATCGACCTCATCTTAACCAACGAAGGATGGGATGTAAACTGGAATCCGGTATGGGATGGAAAGGTGGGACAAGAGGACTCTGCATGGGTTGCCGAAATGCAAATACCGTTCAGCCAGCTGCGCTATGACAACCAGCCGGTACAGGTATGGGGAATGCATTCGTGGCGCTGGCTTAACCGTAACAAGGAAGAAGATCAGTGGAACCTGATGCCGCGTGATAATGCCGGCCCTCTTTTCCACTTTGGTGAAATTCACGGCCTTGAGAATCTTCCCAGGGTCAGTCGCGTTGAGTTTCTGCCTTATGGGGTAGGCAAAATCAAAACGTACGAAGCCGAAAAAGACAATCCCTTCGCAGACGGCAGCGATCCTTCGCTCAATGTAGGGTTAGATGGTAAATTTGGGGTTGGCAGCAATTTTACCGTTGACTATACCATTAACCCCGACTTCGGGCAGGTTGAAGCCGATCCCTCAGAGCTTAACCTAACCGCCTTTGAAACCTATTACGACGAGAAAAGGCCTTTCTTTATCGAAGGCAGGAATATATTCAATTTCGGGTTCGATGATTTCCAGCTTTTGTACAGTCGTCGTATCGGCCATACCCCCTCATACGATCCCGAAGTGTCCGACGGTGAATATACCCGCAAACCCGACAACACGTCAATCCTTGGTGCCATGAAACTTACAGGTAAAACAGGTAAAGGACTTTCAATAGGCATTATGGAAAGCCTTACCTCCCGGGAATACACCGAGATAAGCACAGCCGGCGACGATTACCGGGTGGTTTCCGAACCGCTTACCAATTACTTTGCCGGCCGCATTCAGCAGGATATCAATAAGAGCAATACCACTATAGGCGGGATGATCACCTCAACATACCGGAACCTCGACAAGGATTATCTCAAATTCCTGAACCAGTCGGCCCTCACCGGCGGTATCGATTTCAGACATTATCTTCAGAATAAGACGTACTACATTGACTTCAAAGCCATTGGAAGCCAGATCACAGGATCAACCCGTGCGATTACCGAATTGCAGAAGCAATCGTCGCGCTATTACCAGCGACCCGATGCTTCGTATCTCGATTACGATACGACAGCAACCTCTTTATCTGGAACAGCCGGAACACTTGAGTTCCGGAAGGCCGCGAACGGCAAATGGCGTTTTGGCATTGGCGCTCACTGGAGTTCGCCGGGCATTGAACTGAATGATATGGGTTTCCAAACCAATGCCGATCACATTATACAGGGACAAACCATCGGGTATGTCGAAAGCAAGCCCCATGGAATATTCCGATCCTACAATATTGAATTCAGCGAAATCAACCATTGGAACTTTGGAAAGGAATTCCTTTTTTCGGAGTTTGAACTGGAAGCAGACCTGGTTTTTAAAAACAAATGGGAATTATACAGCAATATCGATCTGAACACCAACCCATTGGATACGCGTTTACTTAGGGGAGGTCCCGGGGTTCATAGCTATGGCGAAACCAGCCAGGATTATTTTCTTTTCACGGACGGATCAAAAAAGCTTTCGTTTGGTTTGGGATATGAAAATGAGCTGAAATTCAAAAAAGCTGCGGTAGAACATGAATGGCATACCGAGCTCAACTGGAAGGTGACCAACTCGCTTCAGTTATCACCCGAATTTACGTTCAGCAAAAGCCGTGATGAATTTCATTATGTTTCTGCCGGAGACTATAACGACCGTGGACGTTACCTGGTGGGAAACCTCGACCGGAAAACCTATGAAATGACCTTAAGGGTTAGCTATGCCATCACCCCTGAACTTACCATACAATATTATGGAAGTCCGTATCTTACCATGGGAAATTACACTGAATTCAAAACGCTGGCGGATGCATCCGCCACCGACCCGGGAAAGGTTTTCCGGACCTTTGATAATAGTGAAATTACTTATGATCCTGACGCGAGAGAATATACCCTTAATGTAGCTTCAGATCCCGAGGGGCCCTACACCCTGGCAAATCCCGATTTCAACTTCCGGCAGTTCCGTTCAAATTTTGTAGCCCGCTGGGAATATCGGCCAGGTTCATCGCTTTACCTCGTGTGGACACACAGCCGCACCTCCTCTGAGGATGTAACCAATCATTCGTTCGATTATAACATGGAAAACCTTTTCAGCGAACAGGCCGAAAACATATTCCTGATCAAGTTCAGTTACTGGTTTTCGTTGTGATATTTTTACACAGCCTCATTCTATTTCAACCGAAACCTTTAGCCGGTTGCGCTTGTTGAAGTCTTCAATTGCCAGTTGAATCAGTGTGTCAACCAGTTCGGTATAGGATATGCCACTGAGCTCCCAAAGCTTGGGATACATGCTGATACGTGTAAATCCAGGGATGGTATTGATTTCATTGACAATAATCCGTTCATCAGGCGTTAGGAAAACGTCAACCCTTGCCAGTCCCAGGCATTCAAGTGCAATGTAAGTGGCAATGGCTGTTTCCTGAACCTGTTCAACCAGGTGGGGTGGGAGCTTGGCGGGGATGTCCAATCCGGCTCCCTTGTCGTCGATGTATTTTGCCTCGTAAGAATAAAAATCGGTATGTGGCACAATTTCACCGGGTATCGAGGCCCTGGGATTTTCGTTACCCAAAATGGCACATTCAATTTCCCTGCCCCGTATTTCTTCTTCAACCACAACTTTCAGGTCGTAGTCAAAAGCAAGGTCAAGGGCTGCATTAAATTCATTTTCGTTCCGCACCTTCGAAATGCCCACCGAAGATCCCAGGTTGGCAGGCTTAACAAATAAAACCTGTCCCAGTTGTTCAGCAACTTTATGATAAGGAAAGT
>JAFGVG010000256.1 GCA_016938095.1 Bacteroidales bacterium | reverse complement strand
TATGGAGGCAAAAAAGACTATGTCATTGCCGGAGGAGGCAATACGTCATACAAAAGCAACGACGAACTCTGGGTAAAGGGCAGTGGCACTTCGCTCGCTGCCATTACCGAAACCGGATTCGCTGTGCTCGACCGGCAACAGCTTGGTACGTTGTATACCAAAAAATACAGTGAAGACAGCGATACCCGCGAAGCCGAGGTAAAGGCTGATCTGAACAACGCCTGCCGGCCCGGAATTACCGTCAGACCCAGCGTCGAAACCATGTTGCACGAAATCATCAACTATGCCTTTGTGGTACATACCCACCCCACCCTGGTAAATGCGGTAACCTGTTCGTCACTTTCCGGTGAAACACTTCGGGACATGTTCGGCGAAAGGGCCCTGTACATACCCTATACCGACCCCGGATATGTGCTGTTCACTCGCGTAAGAGACGAGCTCAATATTTGGCGGCAAACCCATTCAGCCGACCCTGTGATGATTTTCCTTCAGAACCATGGGGTATTTGTCGCGACTAACAGCATTGCCGAAATCAGGGCTGTTTACGAGGAGATAGAGCAAACCATCAGCCGACGGCTTCAGCAATTGCCCGATTTAAACGAAAAGGAAATTCCAACAAGTATCACCGCCGTTCTGCCCGCTATACGTATGTTGTTGTCACGCGATAACATAAAGGTTGCCCGCATAAGAAACAACACACTGACGGAATACTACACGGCATCGGCAGAGATGTTTAGCAAGGTATCACTGCCGTTTACCCCCGATCAGATTGTATATTGCAAGGCAAACGTACTGTACCTCGAAAAGGAAACCCCTGCGGAAATCATAAAAGAATGTAAAGTCAAAACCAAAGCCTTTATCAAAACCTATGGTTATGAACCCCGCATCATAGGCCTGCGGAATTATGGGATCATTGCGTTCGACGACAATATCAGTTCGGTTGAAACCATGCTGGATGTTTTCGAAGACCTTATGAAGATCAGTTTCCTGTCGGAAAATTTTGGTGGTCCCAGGTATATGACCGAACGCGACATAGCCTTCATTGATAACTGGGAAGTGGAAAACTACCGCAGGCAGGTTGCCCGGCAGGAAAAAAACCATGGGAAAGTTGAACATAAAATTGCCGTTATAACAGGTGGCGCCCAGGGCTTTGGCGGAGGCATTGCCAGGCATATGATGCACGAAGGCGCCAATGTGGTGATTGCAGATATAAACCTCGAAAAAGGCCGCACACTGGTGAACGAACTGAACAACCATGCCAAAAAAAACCAGGCCATTTGTGTGGAAACCGATGTAACCCAAACTCCCTCGGTAGAAAACCTTATTTATCAGACCGTAAAACAATTTGGCGGGCTGGATGTTTTTATCAGCAATGCTGGTATTCTGCGGGCAGGCAGCCTCGATGAAACAAGTCCGGAAACCTTTGACCTGGTTACCCGGGTAAATTACCAGGCTTATTTTCTTTGTGCGAAATATGCATCAGCCGTCCTAAAATTGCAGGCCGAACACAAGCCGGGTTATTTCACCGATATAATACAGATCAATTCGAAGTCGGGCCTGAAAGGCAGTAACCGCAATTTTGCCTATGCCGGAGGCAAATTTGGCGGTATAGGGCTTACACAGTCGTTTGCCATGGAACTAATACCCTGGCATATTAAGGTAAATGCCATATGTCCGGGCAATTTCTTCGAAGGACCTTTGTGGAGCGATCCGGAAAAAGGGTTGTTTGTGCAGTATCTGAAAACGGGCAAGGTGCCGGGCGCCAAAACCCTGGCCGACGTAAAAGCCTTCTACGAGCAAAAGGTTCCGGCCGGGAGAGGCTGCCGGGTGGAAGATGTGATGAAGGCCATTTACTATGTGATTGACCAGGAATATGAAACCGGTCAGGCAGTGCCTGTAACAGGGGGACAGGAGATGCTGAGGTGATACAAGAGCCAAGAGCCAAGAGCCAAGAACCAAAACAATGAAAGAAATGAAAGAAATGAAGAAATGAAAGAATAAAGAAATGAAAAAAATAAAAGCTATCAGCAAGATTATTGTTGTTACGGATTCCCTTCAAGCGGTTGAAAACCCTTGAAGGGTGCTTGTCTTCTATTTCTTCATTTATTCATTTTTTCATTCCTTCATTAGATAATACCTTATCATACATTTTCAACCATCATCATACCAAAAAGCATTATGACCACAACCAAAGCAGTTCGCATATACGGCAAGAAAGACCTGAGACTGGAAACCTTTGCATTGCCGGCCATAGGTGAAACCGAAATTCTGGCAAAGGTTATATGCGACAGCCTTTGCATGTCGTCCTACAAAGCTGCCACTCAGGGAGCGGATCATAAACGCATACCCGATGATATTCATCTGAATCCCACCATTATTGGTCACGAATTCAGCGGTGAACTGGTGGAAGTGGGCAGGCGATGGAAAGGAACCTTTGAACCCGGTATGAAGTTTTCGATACAACCCGCGATTAACTATGCCGGTGGCCCGGTAGGCATTCTCAGTGCACCGGGATATTCTTACCGCTACATAGGCGGCGATGCCACCTATGTGATTATTCCCGCCGAGGTAATGGAAATGGACTGCCTGTTGCCATACACCGGAAAGGGTTATTACCCTGGAGCCCTGGCCGAACCTATGTCGTGTGTAATTGGGGCTATGCATGCCAATTACCATACCCGTCCCGGCTCGTACATACACGAAATGGAAATAGTCGATGGCGGCAACATGGCGCTACTGGCAGGAGTAGGACCTATGGGACTTGCAGCCATTAATTATGTGCTGAACCGGAAAGACCGCAAACCGGGCCTGCTGGTGGTAACCGATATCGACCAGCAACGGCTTGACAGGGCTGCCATGTTGTTTCCAACATCAGCAGCAGCCAAAAAAGGTATTGAAATGCATTACCTGAATACCAGTAATCAGCAAAACCCTGTGGAGTCATTAAAGCAGCTAAGCAAAGGAGCGGGATACAACGATGTTTTTGTTTTTGCCCCCGTTGCACGCGTTATTGAGCAGGCCGATGCCATACTGGCATTCGACGGATGCCTGAATTTCTTTGCCGGACCCGGAGATCCGGCGTTTTCAGCCCCGCTTAATTTTTACAGCATACATTACAATTTCACCCACATTGTCGGAACCAGCGGAGGCAATAACGACGACATGAAAGAAGCACTGAAAATGATGTCGGAAGGATTGGACCCTGCAGGCCTGGTAACCCATATCGGCGGGCTGGATGCCGTTATCGACACTACCTTAAACCTGCCGGTGATACCCGGAGGCAAGAAACTGATTTACACGCATATTTCGATGCCGCTGACAGCCCTCTTCGATTTTGAGGTATTGGGAAAAAAACAACCCCTTTTTGCCGAACTCGACAGTATTGTCAAGAGCAACAAGGGGTTGTGGAGTACGGAGGCAGAAGACTGCCTGTTGAAAAGATAGCTTTTGGCCGTTGGCCATTGGCTGTTAGCTGCG